>NZ_JAUBPU010000060.1:0-36035 GCF_036700885.1 Microcoleus sp. S13_B4 | reverse complement strand
TAGACGAATTAAAATATCTGGAGCAAGTTGGAAATCAGAACATATTGGACAGGTATTGGCTCATCGATGTGCTTACTTAAATGACTTAATTGGTAAGCAAAGAAATAGTTAAGTATAAATACTCATCGCAAAAGTGACACGCTCCCGTTTATTTGGTGTTTCTTCTGTAATTCCTAAATCCTCATCTTCAGTTCCCGGTGACAGCAGTTCTACTACTACCAGAGGACTGACATTTTCTTGCCACATCACGTAGCTGAGGCGCAATTCATCACCTCGATAAAATCTCGGAGCCCCCAAGACGACAAACCAATCAGGTCTTTTGTACCAATTGAAATGGTTAGAATCGTAGTAGAGATTGAGGTCTGTCGCTATAAATATTTGTTCTGGCTGATGGTTGGCGGGGCGGCAGGTTAGACGCAGCAGTTCGGGTTGAAAGTCGTGGAATTCGTCAGGCAAACCGGGTTCCTCCGGGTCTTCACTGGGTAAATCATACATCGTAGGGAGGACTTTTGTTTGGGAATGCTGCGAATCCGGTACGTACATCGTCATAAGATTACCCAGGCGAGACGGCTTGAGGAGATTGAAGCGATACGGCAATTGTAATATTATAGCGCGATGTAATTTCTTGCGGCAGAAATTCAGTATTTTTGGCACCGGGAATCTTAGCTAAATGGCGATCCTTGGGAACACCATGTTTAATAGTTGTTGTAGTTAGTGAGGCATCACAAAAAATATGAAAATAAAGCTATACGATCTTAAGCTAGATAGTTGATTGGACAATTTTAATTAGTAAAGGTTAGAATGTTGAGGTTATAATTCAGCTTTTAGAAACGATGATGACACGCTTAGATAAAGTACGGCAACTCCAAGAGATATTTATTGCTCGTGCGACAGGTGGCGATCCCAGTGATCGGGAATACAGTAAACTCCGTTTAGAGTTATTGAGAGATAGCGCAATCAGAGAGCGCCTTCCTCAATTTGTTAGAAATTGCGACGAACTCTCAAAATTCTGGGGTTTTATTAAAGCAAAGTTCCGTACCTACGAAGAACGAAGGATGTTTATATGGGAAGAATTTGGTTCATTGATTGCGTCTCTAGAGCAAAATATTATTGTGGCTCAACCAGCAGATGATGATATTTCCGCCATTCTTATCAATTTCGATACAGAACAGGTTCATATTGCTTGGCAAAAAGCTCTTGAACGCCGAAATCAAGATCCGGAAGCCGCGATTACTATGGCGCGTACATTAATTGAATCGGTTTGTAAACACATTTTGGATGAAGCAGGGATTCCTCATAGTGATAAAGATGATTTGCCTAAACTATATTATGAAACTGCTAAGCAACTTAATCTGGCTCCTGAACAACATCAAGAACAGGTTTTTAAACAAATTCTTGGTGGTTGCCAGAGTGTGATTCAAGGACTTGGTACTTTACGTAATCAGCTTAGTGATGCTCATGGTAAAGGGAAACAAGCTATTAAACCTTCTCCTCGACACGCTGCACTTGCTGTCAACTTGGCGGGTTCAATGGCAGCTTTTTTGGTCGCCACTTGGGAGGAGCGATTGTCGAAAGCGACCTAACAAGGCGATTGGAACGGACTGGGGAAAGCGACTGGTAAGATTACAAAGGCTAGTTGCAGTCACTCAACCAGAACTTTAGACCGTTGAAATGCTGACCTTGCAAAAGGAAACGTTAAAAACATTTCGTTTCCCTCTTTCTGTTACCACCTCGGTCTAATACTAGAATTCCGGCCTTCTCTGGGAGTTGGTGAAGGCACGCCATTCTTGAAATAACACCGAGTTCGATCGCCCTCCACTCCCGATCTCACGAAAGTAAAAGCCTGATATTGTTCATCAAACGCACATATTTGTTTGCAAAGATCCGGGTCGGGTTGGCTAATGTACATATTGCTATAATCAGCGTCGATGCTGTCAGTATTTAACTATAAATTCCACCTTGTCAATAGCCACTAACTGCGGCACAACAGTTTTAGCTTCTACACGGATTTTATTCAAAGCAGAGGCTGCACTACTACGCATATTTGGATTGCAGTCTTTCAGCAAGACAATTAGCTGCGGCAGTGCAGTTTAAGCTTTTGCACGGATTTTATTCAAAGCAGACGCTGCACTACTACGCACATTTACATGGGAGTCTTTAAGCAGGGAAATTAGCTGTGACTGTGCAGTTTTAGCTTCTGCACCGAAACTTCCCAAAGCAGAGGCTGCACTACTACGCACACTTACATCTGAGTCTTGAAGCAGGGGAATTAGCTGTGGCAGTGCAGTTTTAACTTCTGCACGCATCCTTGCCAAAGCATAGTCTGCACGGCTACGCACCTTTGCATCGGAGTCTTGAAGCAAGAGAATTAGCTGTGGCACAACAGTTTTAGCTTCTGCACCGAAACTTCCCAAACCATTGGCTGCACGGCTACGCACAGTTGCATCGGAGTCTTTCAGCAAGAGAATTAGGTGCGGCACAGCAGTTTTAGCTTCTGCACCAATCCTTCCCAAAGCATAGTCTGCACGGCTACGCACAGTTGCATCGGAGTCTTTCAGCAAGAGAATTAGCTGCGGCAGTGTAGTTTTAGCTTCTGCACGAACCGACACATCTGAGTCTTTCAAGGTTTTGACAAGGGCAGGAATAGCAGGGAGACCGATTTGTCTCCGAACCTCAGCAGCACCCTGGCGGACTGACAAATTCTGAGCCTGCAAAGCTTCCATCAAATCAGGGATGGCTGGTTCACCTATTTTTCGTAACTGCTTAATAGCTGCATCAAGTTCCGTTTCATCCTTACTCTTTAACTTCTCGTTGAGGGAGGGAATCTCTTTGGGATTAGCTGTGGGTTCGTCCCCAATTCCAGCCGCAGCATTGCGAGTCAACAGCAAAGGCGATGTGAAAGATAGAAACGAGAGGGCAATTACGGCAACTAATCTTTGTCGGTAGTGCTTCGTCATGGGCCAGAATCCTTGTGTTTGATGAGCCGTCTCAGCCATTTGAATAATTGTGTATACATTCTCATCAAACAGTTTCAGGACTCCGGGCGATCTAAATTTGTGCTTGTCTGTGGTGAAATCGATCGCCCTAAATCCCCCTTTTCTAGGGGGAATTTAAGAAGATTCTGGTTCTTCCCTCAACAAACACTTCTTTACGTGTAACTCTTGCTGGGAATTTCAATATATGAATCCGGCATTTCCTTCTGCTGGTGAATAGCAAAGAAACGGCGCTCAATTTCTTTAAGAACTGCTGCATCATAATAAATCATGCCACACTCAAGACAAATCTCTACAGGCGTGTTAGGAACTAGCAAGTATTTACCTTGATGACTGTAAAGGTAATTGATTCTACGTTCCTCATAGCGGTTGCTACCGCAGGTATTGCATCGGATTTCTCGCATGGCTCTATCCTCTAGTTCTAGGGTTAATAAAATTGGGGAAACTGGGAATATATACAGTTATAATTGCTACTTTTTCACCGCGCCAACCACAGACTATATGAATAGGAATCTCACCTGCATAACCTAATATTAGACAACTTTCACCTCGACCAGTGTTAGGATATTGCTCAAGGCTCTCTCCGTTGAGTAAAGCTTCCTCAACCTGAGTAAAGGTTAACCCATCAGCCTGACGCTCGATATCTCCATGACCTGTGTAAACATATAAATTTTGGCGAACTCTTGCTTGAATTTCCTCTACTTTCATTTATACTTAAGTTTAAGGCATAATTAGATAATCACTATTTTATCATATTTGATGATTTCAGAACCCCTTACCCTCTCAACAAGCAATCCTGTTTTAGCAGCCCAAGGATTAACTCGTCGTTTTGGTGGTTTAATTGCTGTAAACAACGTATCTTTTACCGTTCAAAAACACGAGATATTTGGATTGATCGGCCCTAACGGCGCGGGCAAGACCACTCTATTTAATGTAATGACTGGACTGATACCTGCGTCTAGTGGCAATCTGATTTATCAAAACGAAAATATTTCTCAACTGCGACCTTATCAAATTGCTAATAAAGGTATTGCCAGAACTTTTCAAAATATTCGGTTGTTTGGGGAACTTTCTGCTTTGGAAAATGTGGCGATCGCCCGACACATCCACAGTCGATCGGGCAATCCAGTTTTATCACTGCTAGCGGGCATATTTGCGTTGCCAGTGTCTAACGCAATGGAGCGCCAAACCCAGCGGAAAGCCTTAGAATTGTTGGATTTAGTCGGATTGGGCGATCGTGCGGGCGAACAAGCGAAAAACTTGCCCTACGGCGACCAGAGGCGCTTAGAAATTGCCCGCGCTTTAGCCCTAGAACCGCAAATATTGCTGTTAGATGAACCTGCTGCGGGCATGAATCCCAGTGAAAAGCACAAATTAAGCGAATTTATCCGAGAAGTACGCCAACAATTCAATTTAACTGTAATATTGATCGAGCATCATGTACCGCTAGTTATGGGGTTGTGCGATCGAATTGCCGTCTTGCATTTCGGTCAGCTTATTGCTTTGGGAGAACCTGCTGTTGTGAGGAATGACCCGGCGGTAATTGAGGCTTATTTGGGAGATGAAACGTAGAAAGTGTAAATGTTTCCCTGCTCGGGCGAGGAACGACTAAAATTAATAGTTAGCCTTAAATGAATCTTCCAGTCCTCTTAAGAGGACTTCAGCTATGAGCCAGGGGTTTCAACCCCGGGCGGACTGCTGGAAGAGAGACAGTTTTGTTATCAAGAATTAAGTCACACAAAATGCAACATAGCCCACCCAAAACCACTCAAAACATCCTCTTAGAACTCAAGAATCTTTGTGTGAATTTCGCAGGCATTCAAGCCCTGCGAAATATTAATTTAACCGTCAATGCGGGGGAGGTTGTCAGTCTCATCGGCGCTAATGGTGCGGGCAAAAGTACCACACTCAGGGCTATTTCCAAAATAGTTAATATACACCAAGGACAAATTATTTATACCGGGCGCGACATTAGCCGCCGCCAAGCTCACGAAGTTGTGAAATTGGGAATCGCCCACAGTCCAGAAGGGCGGCGGGTTTTGGCGCAGCAAACGGTGTTAACTAACTTAGAATTGGGGGCTTATATTCGATCGGACTCGGCGGCCGTAAAAGCCGATTTAGAGCGCCAATTTGAGATATTTCCACGCTTAGCAGAAAGGCGTCGCCAGCTAGCAGGAACTCTCAGCGGCGGGGAACAGCAAATGCTGGCGATCGCCCGTGCTCTGATGTCGCGCCCGAAACTGCTATTATTAGACGAACCCAGTTTAGGCTTAGCACCCGCGATCGTCAAAGAAATTTTTGTAATTATTCAAAACCTCCGCTCCACAGGCGTTACAATCCTGTTAGTGGAGCAAAACGCCAATTTAGCACTGCAAATTGCCGATCGGGGTTACGTGCTAGAGGCTGGTAATATTACTCTCACAGGTATTGGAACGGATTTGCTAAACGACGAGCGAGTCAGGAGCGCATATTTAGGTTGACTTGGTTAATTTTTGGAATCTTGACCGCTTTCTTTGAAGCCGTCAAAGACGTTTTTGGCAAACAAAACCTCAAAAAAAGTGACGAATATGTCGTCGCTTGGTCTCTCTCCTTTTTTTCAGTCATCTGTTTGCTTCCCTGGGTATTATATACAGGAATTCCGCCATTAAACTCTCAATTTTGGCTCGCCCTATTAATCGGAGGTAGCATCAACGCTGTCACAGCCCTCCTCTACATCAAAGCCATCAAACTATCAGATTTATCCCTGACACTACCGATGGTAGCTTTGACACCATTATTCATGTTGGTAACTTCACCGTTAATTGTCGGTGAATATCCCAAATTTTTTGATTATATTGGCATTTTACTAATCGTAGCCGGCTCTTATTTATTAAATATCAAAGAGAAATCTAAAGGATATTTAGCCCCATTCAAAGCACTGCTGGATGAACCAGGACCCAAGTTGATGTTAATCGTCGCAGTACTATGGAGTATTGCGGCAAATTTTGACAAAATAGGAGTTACAAATTCCCACCCTATTTTTTGGGTATTCTCTTTGTTTGGTACCATGAGTGTTTTGCTACTGCCAGTTTTATTGCACAAAACCCCAAATCCAGGGCGACAAATTTTCAAACAATTACCAATGCTAGCGGGTATGGGGTTTATCAATGCTATTGGAATAATTTTTCAAATGCAAGCTTTGACATTAGCTTTCGTAGTGCAAGTGATCGCGATTAAGCGTACTAGCGTGTTAATGGGTGTATTGTTCGGTCATTTCCTTTTTAAGGAAAAAGATATTCAACAAAGATTCTTAGGGGCCGGGATCATGATTTTGGGAGTTTTATTTATCAGTTTATAGGTTGAGATTTCGGAGACTTTGACGCTGGTTCTCTCCCCGAATATAGGGGCGGTGCCCCCGTGATCGCCTTCTCTCGGTTGGGCGGGGAGGTCTGGGTTGGAAACACGCCCTCGCCTCTATTGATGTATAAGTCATGTTATACTCAAGGCGATCGCACTTTCTCTCACTATTTATTAACATAAAAAAATTTAATGCACAAAATAGCCGCCACACCCGGAGGTTGGAACCCTCAAGCAGAAGGAGTAATTTTTATTCAGCAAACCCCAGCACCAATAGTATTTATTAGTGCTGCTGACACCGACATTCAAACTCTCGCAGCCGCTGCATCCAAAATGCCGGCAGCATTCCCCAAAGTGCGCGCAGTAAACCTGCTTCAGTTGCAGCAACAACTAACAATTGATACTTATGCCGAGGAAGTTTTAGAACGCGCCGAGGTCATAATCTTAAGACTTTTAGGAGGGCGTTCTTATTGGTCTTACGGGTTAGAAATTCTGCGGGAAACTGTGCAGAAAACTAAGGCATCACTGATTGTAATGCCGGGAGAAGACAGTCCCGATCCAGATTTAATCAGCCATTCAAATGTATCGCTATCAGCAGTCAATAAACTGTGGCGCTACTTTACAGAAGGCGGAGTCCAAAACTTTGTTAACGCCCTCAAATTTGCCGCCGATACTTGCCTGAAAACTGCTTACAATCCACCCCTACCTCAAACAGTCTCCCGCGTCGGAATTTACGATTGGAAAAAGCCAATTGACTCATCGTCATATTGCGGACACGGAGACATTACTTCTAAATCTAAAGTCGGAATTTTATTTTATCGCGCTCATTATTTATCAGGAAACTTAGCACCAATTGAGGCGCTTTGTCAAGCTCTATCTGAGCGAAACTTAGTACCAGTTCCCGTCTTTGTGTCTTCTCTGCGGGAACCTGATTTGCAAATTGAATTGCTGGAGTATTTTCAACCTAAAGAATCCGAACCAATTCAATTATTGCTCAACACCACAAGCTTTGCAGTCTCCGGTTTCAACAGTCAAGAACCCGAACAAAACAGCTTAAAATCCTTAGACGTTCCCGTATTGCAAGCAATCTTCAGCGGTGGCGGTTTGGAACAGTGGGCAACGGAACTTCAGGGACTTTCGCCCCGCGATGTAGCGATGAATGTAGCATTGCCGGAAGTAGACGGAAAAATCATTACTAGGGCTGTTTCTTTTAAAGCCGTACAGACTTGGAACAGCGAATTAGAAACAGATGTAGTGGGTTATGTCGCTGCGGGCGATCGCATTCAATTTGTAGCAGATTTAACCGCGAATTGGGTGAAAATGAAACAAACCCCAGTCGCCAACAGACGCATCGCCATAATTCTGGCAAATTACCCCACTCGCAACGCCCGCTTAGCCAACGGTGTCGGCTTAGATACGCCCGCTAGCTGTGTCGAAATCCTCAAAGCTATGCAGCAAGCTGGCTATCAAATTGAAAACATCCCCGCTAGCGGCAAGGAGTTAATTGAACTTTTGACTTCTGGCGTAACAAATGACCCGGAAGGATGCGAATTGCGGCCTGTTCATCAATCTTTGGATTTGGCAGAATATGAAGAATATTTTGCTAGTTTGCCGCAGGAAGTTCAAGATGGGATTTGTAAGAGATGGGGGCTTCCGGGAAGCTATGCACAAGATTTTATAAGTAACAATACGTCTTTTCCGATTCCGGGGATTCAGTTCGGTAATGTATTTGTAGGAATTCAACCCTCGCGGGGATATGAACTTGACCCCGCATTAAATTATCACGCCCCCGACTTAGAACCCACTCACAATTATCTAGCTTACTATTATTGGTTGCGAGAAAAGTTGGGAATTGACGCTATAATTCATGCTGGAAAACACGGCAATTTAGAATGGCTTCCCGGTAAAAGTATAGCCTTGTCTAACAAATGTTATCCAGAAGTAGCATTAGGCGCGATGCCGAATTTTTATCCGTTCATTGTCAACGATCCGGGAGAAGGTTCCCAAGCAAAAAGACGATCGCAAGCTGTGATTATCGACCACCTGACACCGCCGATGACTCGCGCCGAACTCTACGGGCCTTTGCAGCAGTTGGAAACCTTAATCGACGAGTATTGCGAAGCCCAAAGTTTAGATCCGTCCAGATTGCCCATGATTCGCGATCGCATTCTCGCCCTCACCAACAAAGAAAACTTAGATAAAGACTTAGGAATACAACTAAATAAATCGGAATTTACAGAATTTATCACCCGTACAGACGGCTATCTTTGCGAACTCAAAGAATCGCAAATTCGCGACGGATTGCACATTTTCGGTCAGTGTCCCGAAGGTAGACAGTTGAGAGATTTGATAATTGCGATCGCCCGCCATCCCACCAACGGGCGATCGGGCCTAACCCGCGCCCTAGCTGAAGACTCAGCCTACGATTTCGACCCCTTAACCTGCGATCCAACGTCGATAATTCACCACCGCACAGCAGGCGATTTAACCGCAGAACTCGAAGAAAAAGCCGCTGAATTAGTAGATAACTTAATCGAAAACATCCTAGTTAATCCGCATTCATCTGCGGTTAAAAACATCCAAGTAGGAGAAGCCACCCAACAAGAATTAGACTGGATAAACAACTATATTTTACCTGCACTCCTCCAAACAAATCAAGAAATTACCAACCTTTTGCGCGGACTAGATGGGCGGCACATACCAAGCGGCGCATCCGGCGCGCCCACTCGCGGCAGACCAGATGTATTGCCCACAGGTCGAAATTTTTACTCAGTAGATATCCGCGCCATTCCCACAGAAACGGCCTGGAGAGTTGGCAGAGTTGCTGCTGAAACTTTAATCGAAAGATACACCCAAGAAAACGGCGAATATCCGAAAACTTTGGGTTTGTCAGTGTGGGGAACATCCACCATGCGGACGGGGGGAGACGACATAGCCGAAGCCTTGGCGCTGATAGGAGTTCAACCAGTTTGGGATGGCCCTTCGCGCCGGGTTGTAGATTTTGAAATCTTGCCAGTTTCTGTTTTAGGGAGGCCGCGCGTTGATGTTACTTTGCGAATTTCTGGCTTTTTCCGCGATGCTTTTTTTAATTTAATTGATTTGTTTGACAGTGCGGTAAAAGCTGTGGCAGATTTAGACGAATCGGCAGAAGACAACCCTTTAGCAGCACAAGTTAAGGAAGAGATTCTGTATTGGGAATCTACAGGTTTGAGTCAGGAAGAGGCGCAAGGGCGATCGCAATTTCGAGTGTTTGGCTCAAAACCGGGTGCTTACGGCGCAGGACTTCAAGGCATAATTGAAGCTCAAAACTGGACAGACGACAGCGATTTAGCAAAAGCTTACATTAATTGGAGCAGTTACGCCTATACCTCCTCTAGTTCCTCAAATTTGCCGGGAGATGTAGCAGGAGTTAAACAGAGTGAATGGGGATGTTCTGCACCCGAAGCATTTGAAAAACGCCTGGGCCAAATGCAAATAGTTCTCCAAAACCAAGACAACCGGGAACACGACATCCTCGACTCCGACGATTATTATCAATTTCAAGGCGGAATGACGGCCGCCATTCGCAATTTGCAAGGCAAAAATCCTGAAACTTATTTCGGGGACAACTCAATTCCTGAGAATCCGAAAGTGCGGCAACTGCGGGAAGAAATTGCGCGGGTTTATCGCAGCAGGGCTGTGAATCCCAAATGGATAGAAGGTGCCATGCGACACGGTTATAAAGGTGCGTTTGAAATTGCAGCAACTGTTGATTTTTTGTTTGCTTACGATGCTACGGCAAATTGTGTAGAGGATTTTATGTATGAAGGAATCGCAGAGGCTTACATTTTTGATGAGAAAGTGCAGACATTTATTCAAGAAAACAATCCTTGGGCACTTCGAGATATGGCGGAAAGATTGCTAGAAGCTCGTCAGCGGGGGTTATGGCAGAGTGCGAACCAGGATACATTGGATAAATTGAGGTCGATCGCCCTGCAAGCCGAAGCAGTCATCGAATCCCATACATAAATAGGCAATTAACGTCACTATCGCCGCGGGAGACGAATGGGCAGTTTGCGGTAATATCTAGTAATATTTTGCCTACGGTGAAAGCTGTATGATTCGCCGCTACATTGCTAGCCTCAGTACCAGCATCTTAAAACGTACCTGCGCCGCTGCTGCCGTGCTCGCGCTAACAGTCGGATGTTCGTCAACGAAGCCGCCCAACACCGCAGCGGCTTCTGGTTCCATCGAATCCCCAGTCCTAGTGCAGTCGTCAACGTCTCTGTTAGCTAAAAACGACAACCAAACCCAAAAATCCCTCAGCGCTGCTTCATGCCCCCAAAACGATGGCTTCACGGAGGCAGTTAACTTTGCCACCCAAGCTTCTAATTTGGCTCAATCAGCCAATTCAAAACAAGACTGGGACGAAGTAGCCGCCCTGTGGGTGCAGGCCGTCGCCTGGATGCAAGCCGTGCCCCCCGGCAGTCCCAG
This sequence comes from Microcoleus sp. S13_B4, assembly GCF_036700885.1. Lineage (NCBI taxonomy): Bacteria > Bacillati > Cyanobacteriota > Cyanophyceae > Oscillatoriales > Microcoleaceae > Microcoleus > Microcoleus sp. S13_B4. The sequence goes on along the minus strand of NZ_JAUBPU010000060.1, from coordinate 25,233 downwards.
ACGGGCGTTTGCTGAGAAAAAAGTAATCGAGTACATGAGAAACCTAGTTTATTCCCAACAGCAAGCGGGCGCAACCCGATCGCAAGCCAGTACAGTCAGCTTCAGCAGCGATTTGCTCAACGAACAACTAGAACTTTACCTATCCTACGTTGCTGCCGTCGGGCCACCAGATGTTTTGATTGTCGGTAGTTCCCGGGCATTGCAGGGCGTAGATCCCAAACAGCTAAAACAATCTTTGGCCCAAAGGGGCCGTCCGGGCTTAAAAGTATTTAACTTTTCAGTCAACGGCGCAACTGCACAAGTAGTTGACTTTCAACTGCGGCGCCTTTTGAAGCCGGGTCATTTGCCTCAAATGATTGTCTGGGCGGATGGTGTGCGCGGATTTAACAGCGGCCGGGACGATCGCACTTTTAATTCGATCGTCGATTCTGAAGGCAGCCAACTTTTAGCAGCAGGCATTCGCCCCGAACTGGAGTTGGAGGAACCGAATGTGATTCCGCTGTGTTACAGATTCCCGCAGCCCTGCGCTAACAACACTTTCCGCAAAGCATTAGCATTTGTCGATCGACCTTTCAGGGGCGGGGAAGATGCCCAACCCACAATCAAATTCATCTCTGGTAGAACGGGCCTCTTGCCCGTTGCTGAGAATGCTGCAAGATATGAGTTAAAACCGATCGCAGCGAATGCAGCAACTCAAAAAGCACAATTGATTCCAGTCTCGCAGCGGACAAGAGTAGCCATGAGGCAAGTCAGCGAATTGGCAGATTTGATCGACTCCAACGGATTCATGGCTATGTCGGGCACTTACAACCCCAACACTTATTATCGAGAACGTGCTTACGTTTCAGGCCAGTACGATCGCGACTACGAAAACTTCAACCTCGGGGGCAAACAAGCAACAGCCTTTAATTCAGTTGTAGCATTTACCAAAGCTCGCAAAATTCCCCTAATTTTCGTCAATTTGCCCCTCACCGATGACTACTTAGATGGAACTCGCCTGTGGGCAGAACAGCAGTTCCGACAGCGAATGCAGCAACTCTCGCGGCAAAAAGGCTTTGCTTTCCGCGACTTGTCGCAGCGGTGGCCGGGTCGTAACGACTATTTTTTTGACCCCAGCCACCTCAACCACTTTGGGGCGATCGCAGTTTCTCGCCTACTCGCGGCCGATTCCAGCATTGTCTGGCCGCGGCCTAAATCCAGTCGCAGCGACGGGTGAAGGAAGTTCGGCAACGGATTCTGTAACGGATGTAACGGATGTAACGGATGTCACGAAGAAGGAAGATGTGGAAATGCAGTCATAATAATATTTCTTATTCCCGGCTTTCTTTTTACCAGGCAAATCGTGGTAATACAGATCCACAGGCTCTGCCTCGCAATGCTCAAAAATAGTTTAAAATCTAACCTGATGTCCAAAACCAATTTGTGCGACCAAACATTTTAAGATATTTCACTCAGCCTAAAATCTAACAATCAAAAATCCAAAATCGATAGATTGTGAGGTCACTCTAAAATCTAACAATCCCAAATCCCAAATCCCAAATCTAAAATTGATAGATTGTGAGTTCACTCTAAAATCTAACAATCCCAAATCCCAAATCTAAAATCGATAGGTTGTGCAACTAAAACAAGTAATTATCGCCCACAAAGCCAGAGATACCCTCAGCCAGCGGTGGGCAGAACAGTGTTCCCGCCAATTAGAAAGTCGCGGGTGTCAGGTTTTAATGGGGCCCAGTGGCCCGAAAGATAACCCGTATCCGGTTTTTTTAGCTTCTAGTAACAGCCCAATTGATTTAGCGGTAGTGCTGGGGGGCGACGGTACGGCCCTAGCTGCCGCGCGGAATTTGGCGGCTGACGGCATCCCGATTTTGGCAGCGAATGTGGGGGGACATCTGGGCTTTTTAACCGAGTCTTTTGAGGATTTCCAAAATACTGAGGAGATTTGGGACAGACTTTCGGAAGATAGGTATGCTGTGCAGAAGCGGATGATGTTGCAGGCAACAGTTTTTGAGGGAAACAGAAGCAATCTCGAACCCCAAAGCGATCGATTTTTGGCGCTAAATGAAATGTGTGTCAAACCTGCTTCAGCCGATCGAATGCCGAGCTGTATTCTAGAAATGGAAGTTGACGGCGAAGTAGTCGATCAGTATCAAGGCGACGGTTTAATTGTGGCAACTCCCACCGGTTCGACTTGCTACACCGCATCTGCCAACGGGCCGATTATGCACTCGGGAATGGAGGCGATCGCAGTTACTCCGATTTGCCCTTTGAGTTTATCCAGTCGGGCGATCGTCCTCCCGCCCGGTTCAGTCGTTAGCATTTGGCCTTTAGCAGATTACGAACTCAGTACCAAACTCTGGACAGACGGGATTTTGGGTACAGCAATTTGGCCAGGACAGCGCGTAGACGTGCGGAGGGCAGACTGCGAAGCCAAGTTTATCATTTTGCGGGAAAACTATTCTTATTTCAACACTTTGAGGGAAAAACTTCACTGGGCAGGAGCCAGAATTCGGTACAGCAACAATCACCGCAATTAATCCCAATCATCCACCGTGAAACTGCATTAACCCCTGGGACACGTAGGCGTGAAAAAACCTGTTATATCAAATCCGTTAGCATCGGAATAGTAAATTCGAGTTCACTGTTCACTGTTCACTGTCAACCGTCAACCGTCAACCGTCAACCCATAATCTCTGTACTTTGTTAAGATCGCTCAATCTCTTGACAAACAGCCTGATCTATGCAGATTTTCAAAAAATCAACCCGACCTTTCAACCCTCAAGATACATATCCCTGTCCCGTCTGTCGCACCGGTCAAATTTCTACCATGCCGATGATGGACGCCCTAGCTTGCAACTTCTGCCAGCACATTTATACCGCAAGCGTTGAAAGACAATCGCTAGAAATGGCCGATCGCCAACCGCCCGTAACTTGGCACTGGAACGGCAAACAGTGGATAGGAGCCCACCTCGAAGGCCTAGAATTCGGATGGCCCTATTTTGCAGCAGCTTTTGGTCTAATTTTCCTTCCCACTATCTTGCTGGGACTTTCAGCTTACTATTTTCCCCCGGTTCCCGGCAGCCGATTGTCCTGGCTGCCCGCAGCTTGGACAGGCTTAGCTTTTTTGTCGCATTTAGGCATCGTGCTGTGGTTGGTAGGTGAATTTTATCAATTCCCGGTGGTCACTTACTTCAGAGCTTGGGGGCGCAGGATAAGCCGGCGCTAGCTTAAATGCTGTCAAACAGACGATCGTCCGAGCGCTGCCCACCGACATCGATCCAGGTAAAATTAGAGGCGATCGCAAAATTCAATTCCCAATCAGCACTTAAGCAGCTATAATCGTTAGCTATTCTAAATAGTCAAAAGCAAACGCATTGCGATTTGTGAGGAGAGCGATGAACATACTTGGAATCTCGGCGTACTATCACGACAGCGCCGCAGCCTTAATTCGCGACGGAGAAATTATAGCAGCAGCGCAGGAAGAAAGATTTTCCCGCAAAAAGCATGACGCCAGATTCCCTAAGAATGCGATCGCTTATTGCTTGAAAGAAGCGAAAATAGATTTGCGGGAACTCGATCACATAGTCTTTTACGACAAACCTTTAGTCAAATTCGAGCGCCTTCTCGAAACCTATTTAGCCTACGCGCCCCAAGGTTTTAGCTCTTTCCTAAAAGCCATGCCGATATGGCTCAAAGAAAAGCTTTACCTCAAAACCATGCTCAAAAAAGATCTGGCAGCAATAGCAAACTGCAAAACGAATAAACTGCCATCTCTGCTATTTACCGAACACCACCAATCCCACGCAGCATCGGCATTTTTTCCCAGCCCCTTTGAAAAAGCAGCCGTTTTGTGCATCGACGGCGTGGGCGAGTGGGCCACAACATCGGTTTGGTTGGGAGACGGCAACCAACTTACACCTCAGTGGGAAATCGATTTTCCCCACTCCTTGGGTTTGCTTTATTCAGCTTTCACCTATTACACAGGCTTCAAAGTCAACTCTGGCGAATACAAACTCATGGGTTTAGCTCCTTACGGCGAACCCAAGTATGTAGACAAAATTCTCAACTATTTAATAGACCTCAAAGATGACGGAACTTTCCGTTTGGACATGGATTATTTCAACTATACTGTTGGCTTAACCATGACAAATAAGAAGTTTGACGAACTGTTTGAAGGGCCGCCGCGTCAAGCTGAAGGAAAATTGACTCAGCGAGAAATGGATATTGCCGCTTCCATTCAAGTTGTTACCGAAGAAGTTGTTTTGCGACTTTGCAGAACAGTTAAAAAAGAATTGAATGTCGATTATCTTTGTCTTGCTGGCGGCGTTGCTCTCAACTGTGTTGCCAACGGCAGACTCTTGCGGGAAGGTATTTTCAAAGATATTTGGATTCAGCCGGCAGCGGGAGATGCTGGGGGTGCTTTGGGCGCGGCTTTGGCGATTTGGTACCAGTATTGCGAACAAACTCGCACGGTGAGCGCGAACTCGACAGCAAATACTAGAGAATCCCTCAAGGCTGAACTTGTCACTACAAACGCAGCGGTTGAGGAGAGGAATGAAGTTCTCACTACCAACCAAGCGGTGGCAACTGTGGCGAAGTCTGTTGCTCATTTAACTTGTCACGACCAAATGCGGGGCTCTTATTTGGGCCCAAGGTTTACTGAGGCAGAAATTCTCGAATATTTGGATGCTGTCAAAGCCAGCTATCACCGATTGGACGATGCCGAATTAATGCCGCAGTTGGCTGAAATTTTGGAACAGGGAAATGTGGTGGGATGGTTCCAAGGGCGGATGGAATTTGGGCCGCGGGCTCTGGGCGGTCGATCGATCATTGGCGATCCCCGCAGTGCTAAAATGCAATCCGTGATGAACCTGAAAATTAAATATCGGGAATCATTTCGACCTTTTGCGCCGTCAATCTTAGCCGAACGAGTTGCGGATTATTTCGAGATTGACCATTCCAGCCCTTATATGCTATTAGTAGCACCTGTCAAAGCCAGTCTCCGCATTCCGATGACTCCCGAACAAGAGCAGTTGTTTGGCATTGAAAAGCTCAACATTCCGCGCTCAGAAATTCCGGCTGTCACCCACGTCGATTACTCGGCTCGCATCCAAACTGTTCACAAAGAAACCAATCCTCGGTACTATGACTTAATCAGCCATTTTGAAAAGCGATCGGGCTGTTCGATTGTCGTAAATACTTCTTTCAACGTGCGAGGCGAACCCATTGTTTGCACTCCCGAGGATGCTTACCGCTGTTTCATGCGAACCGAAATGGACTATCTGGTTTTGGAAAATTACTTGCTTCCCAAGTCCGAACAAATTCCTTGGAAACAAGATGATGCTTGGAAAAATGAATTTGAACTAGATTAGTTATTAATTAGTTGTTATTGGTTATTAGAAAAGTGCGAATAACCAATAACAACTAACTAATAACCAATAACGCATAACGAATAACCAATTCCCCATTCCCCATTTCTAATGAGCGACGAAATTAAAAAACTCGATAAAAAAGGCCTGCGCGATTTCGGGCTGCTAATTGGCGGGCTGATTGCAGTGCTGTTCGGGTTAGTACCTTTACTGAGGAGACATTCTATACCTTGGTTGCCCTTTTGGCTGCCCTGGGCAATCGGCGCAGTCCTAATCGTGCTAGCATTGGTTGCGCCGAAATCGCTGAATCCTGTTTATCACGGGTGGATGCGCTTTGGACTTATCCTCCACAAAATCCAAACGCCGATCGTCCTAGGGATAGTTTTTTACCTGATAATTTGGCCGATGGGAGTGCTCAAAAACATTTTCGGCGAAGATACAATGCGGCGCAAACTCAATCCTAAAATGGATACTTACCGCATCCCAAGTAAAACAAGAACAAAAATTAGTATGGAGCGTCCTTTCTAAGTGTTTGAATCAACATTAGACTTTATCAAAGATTTGTGGGCGTTTATGAGAGAACGCCAAAAGTATTGGCTGCTGCCGTTAATTGTGACTTTAGTTTTTTTGGGAGCTTTGATTGTATTGAGTCACGGTTCTGTGATTGCTCCGTTTATTTACACCTTATTTTGACAAAATGAGCAAGTTGAAAAATTTGGGTGCCAATTTGGGTTTGGCACTCAGCGGTTTATTGATGGGGGTGATAATTGGTGAAGTTGGATTGCGGGTGGCGGGGATTAAAGGCTATCCAAAAATAGGAGATTTTGGAGAGTCGGCACCGACTCGTTTCCACACTTCCGATCCGGATTTGGGCTGGAAGCTCAAACCGGGTGTGTCGGGGGATTGGAAAGAAGAAGGTGCGAGTTTTGTGCAGGTGAATAGCGAGGGTTTGCGCGATCGTGAACACACAAAAGCAAAACCTCCAAATACTTTGCGGGTGGCCGTTTTGGGCGATTCTTTCACCGAAGCAATTCACGTACCTGTCGAACAAACTTTCTGGTCTAAATTAGAACGAAAATTGGGAAATTGCGAGGCTGTAAAAGGGCGAAAAAATGTTGAGGTAATTAATTTCGGGGTGCAGGGTTACGGCACAGCTCAAGAATTAGTTATGCTGCGAAAAAAGGTGTGGGATTATAATCCAGATATTGTAGTGCTTGCCTTTTTTACGGGCAACGATATCATCAACAATTCGCCCAAATTGGAATATGACCTTTACCGACCATTTTTTGTGTATGATGCTAGCGGTAAGTTAGTACCAGATATGTCTTTTCGCAATCGGGCGCCGATCGAGCGCAACGAAAGAGCAGTTTCCTTTGTTGACAGGCTACCAACGTGGCTTGTCAACAATTCCCGGATTTTGCAGGTTGTGAAAAAAGCCGATATAGAGATGAAAAAGCGGCAGTTGTCTGAGGATTTTACGGCTTTGAGTACCAAAAATCTCAAGCCTCCAGAGGATGCAGTTTGGGAAAATGCTTGGAGGGTGACTGAGGGTTCGATCGTGACGCTGCGGAATGAAGTAGTGCAGAAAAATGCTGATTTCTTGCTGGTAGTTATTGGCGATCCGATCCAAGTCGATCGCGATCCGGCGAAGCGGAAAAACTTTATGCAGGAAAACAATATTCAGAATTTGTTTTATCCTGACCGGAGGCTGGAAAAGTTGGGCAATCGCGAGGGTTTTCGCGTATTAACTTTAGCCGAACAGTTCCAAAGTTATGCTGAAAAATATCAAGTTTGCGCCCACGGTTTTGACAATTCTGTACCCTGCGGCGCCCATTGGAACGAACTCGGACACCGCCTGGCTAGTATCAAAATCAGCCAAAATTTGTGCCAACAATTGAAGCAGTCTCAACTGCCACAGCGTTAACCGTAATTCGTCTAATTTTATGAAACATTCAACGGTACTAAAAAACGGCAAAAATCTGTTGATTTTAATCGCTGTTAATTTGGCTATCGCCTTTATTTGTCTGGAAGCTTTGTCGCTAGCTTTTTATTTTATTAACCAAAAGCAGTTTTTTTATACCCGAACAAAAGCCAAAGAAAAAGTAGTAGAAGATATTGAAAGGATCGGCATCAGACTTGATGAATCTATCGTAGAAAGACTGCACCCATTTTTTGGATATGTACTCAAACAAGGTGCTTTTACCAATGAAAAATTAAAGTTAAAAGTCAACAAACACGGCTTTTTTTCACTCTACGAATATCCGTTTGTTAAAACCAATAAAAATCAAGTGATTATCGGAGTTTTTGGCGGTTCAGTTGCGAATAACTTTGCAGTTGATGAATACGTAAGTCGCAGATTGTCTAACAAATTGAAGGCTTACCCCGAATTTGCAAACAAGGAAATTATTGTTTTAAATTTTGGCAATGGCGGCTACAAACAACCCCAACAATTATTAATTTTAAATTACTTTCTGGCTTTAGGTCAAGAATTAGATTTAGTCATTAATATTGACGGTTTTAACGAAGTAGCACTGTCAAATTTAAACAACAAAGCTCAAGTAGACATAGGAATGCCCAGCGTTCAGCACATACAGCCTCTGACTGGTTTAGCCAACAACAACTTGTCACCGGAAGCGATGAGTTCGATCGTGCAAATTAACGAAACCAAAAAACAGTTGAAAGCAGGTATCGACAAATTGCAAACTTGTCAACTTGCTTTGTGTCACGCTGTCACCTCGCTACAGGTGAAACAATTACTCAACAATTACCAGCAAGCCGTTGTCAAGTACGATAGACAAGTCAAACCATCCAACCCAGACACGGCAAATAGCGCTATAGTATACATTCCCAAAGCTGACTTTGTTTTGCAGGATGCCGCTGCTTTTGACAAAATGGCATCTCTGTGGTACGAATCGTCGATCGGGATGAATCAAATTTTATCAAGTAGAAAGATTAAGTATTTTCACTTTATCCAGCCCAACCAGTATTATCCTACTAAGCGAGCGTTTACCGCAAAAGAAAAGGAAATCGCGATTAACAAAGAGAGTCCTTACATTGAAGGGGTAAACAAAGGTTATCCGGTGCTGTTGTCAAAAGTGGATGATTTGCAAAAAGCTGGGGTTAATGTTTTTAGCGCAGTGAATATTTTAGACAATACAAAAGAGACGGTTTACAAAGATGCGTGCTGCCACTATAATTCAGTGGGAGAGGAAGTATTAGCAAACTATGTTTCCAGTTCGATTATTAAAGTAGTAAGAAAGTCGAAATAGATATTTATGAAAGATTTAAAGTTTCTCAAAACCTGGCCAGAAGTTTTAAAGGTCGCTCTCGTTAACTTAGTGCTTTTACTCGTTTTCCTCGAACTCGGCTCCTTGGGATGGTATTTTGTCAAGCACAAGCAATTTTTCTATACTAGAGAAAAGACGCAAAATAAGTCGGATTTAGGAATTAATTTAGAAGGAGTGCGGCTGAACAAGTCTATTGTCGAAAGGTTTCATCCTTTTTTTGGATTTATTCAACAACCCAGCGCTGATTTTCGGCCTGGTTTTAAAGTCAATAATTATGGGTTTATTTCTCCTTACGATTATCCTCTAAAAAAAACTAAAAAAAATCAGTTTTTTATAGGAGTTTTTGGCGGTTCTGTGGCTTCCGATTATGCAATATTTCAAGTTCAGAATCAAATTTTACCTAAATACCTCAAGCAGTTGCCCGGTTTAAAAGATAAAGAATTTGTAATTTTGTCTTTTGCAACGGGAGGCTACAAACAGCCGCAGCAATTATTAATTTTAAACTACTTTTTGGCTTTAGGTCAAGAATTAGATATGGTCGTTAATATAGATGGTTTTAATGAAGTAGCACTTTCTAATTTAAACAATAAAAATCAAGTCGATTTGGCGATGCCAAGCATTCAGCATATTTTGCCGCTGGCTAACTTCGCGAATAATAGCCTTTCTACTAAGGCTATGGAAGCAACCCTCAGAATTCAAGAAAATAAAACTAGGATTAATCAGGCTTTGGAAAGTTTGCAACACTGCTCTTTAGCGGTGTGCGAGGCTTTAACTTCTGTTTACGTTCAAAATCTAGTTAATAACTATAAAACCGATGTCATTAAGTTTGAAAAAGAACGCACTAAACAACAAAAAGATGACAGTGGCAGCGTTATTTATATCAATACTAATAAGTCAGTTTTACCGGATTCCGTAGCTTTTGAAAAAATGGCAGGGAATTGGGCAAAAAGTTCAATTTTTATGCACAAAGTGCTGTCAGCTAGTAATGTGCCTTATTTTCAGGTTCTTCAGCCTAATCAATATTATCAGACGAAAAGGGTGTTTGGTGAAGCAGAAAAGCAGATTGCTTTTAACAAGGATACTCCTTATGCTAAATCTGTACAAATTGGATATCCGGCTCTTTTCAAAAAGTTTCCGAATTTGGAAAAAAATGATATTAATATATTGAATGCTGTAAATGTATTTGATCGGACTAAAGAGGCTGTTTATGTAGATAGCTGCTGCCACTACAATCAAGCTGGAAAGGTGGTTTTCAGCAATTATGTAGGTCGTTCTATTCTGGAATCTTTGCGGAAAGATGAAATAAAAAAGAAGAAGTAGGGGGCTTCCACTAACGATCAACTAATCAAAGAAACAATCTCAAAAACCTGCCCCCACCCCACGGTAAATCCAAATGTACATTCAAATGTACCGTAGGACTGGAGGCCGATTTATTTATATTTTGAATTGCCGAAATTGTTGCTCAAACCCGCCCCAGAAGAAGGAAAGGTACTTTTTATCTGGGCTGATGAGAACAATTGACGGTGACGGTTTTTAGGTTTTTGGTTCTGTTCTAGCTCGATCGCCCGCTGAGTCGATCGGCATTACCAAGATTTTATCAACTCGGTTACCGTCCATATCGACTACTTCCACGCGCAAACCATTCCACTCAAAATGCTCGGCTGATGTGGGAATTTTGCCCAAATTAGTAATCACAAAACCGCCCATTGTGTGGTAACTTCCTTTGTGGTCGGCTGACAATTCTTCGATTCCAAACAGCTCAAAAAAATCTTCGACGGGTAGCATTCCGTCTAACAGCCAAGAACCGTCTTCGCGCTGCACGGCTTCCGGCTCGTCAGCATCTTCAATCGAGGGAAAGTCGCCCACCAATTCCACTAAAATGTCGTTGACTGTAACCAATCCTTGAATTACCCCGTATTCGTCTACTACCAAGGCAATTTGATTGCTAGATTGTTTGAAAAGTTCTAATACTTTTAAACCCCGCGTGCTTTCCGGTACAAATAACGGTCGTCGTAAAGAAGCGCTTAAATCTAGGGGTTGACCAGTTAAAGTCCGAGACAGCATATCAGTAACGTGTACTAAACCGACAACGTTGTCGAGCCCTCCCTGACACACTGGAAACCGAGAATGACCGCTGCCGAGCATTTTTTGGCGGTTTTCTTCTACTGAGTCGTCGAGGTCGAGCCAGGTAAGATCGGGACGCGGGGTCATTAAGGCGCTGACTCGCCGATCGCCCAAACGAAAGACTCTTTCCACCATATCTTGTTCGGCTTCTTCAAAAGTGCCGGCTTCGGTTCCTTGCTCTATTAAAACTTTAATTTCTTCTTCTGTGACTTGCGGTTCCGTCGAGGGCAAAATCCCCATGATCCGCAGCACTAATTCCGTGGAATAACTTAAAACATAAACCGCAGGAGCGCCTATTTTTGAGAGCATTCGCATGGGAATGGCGACGCTTGAGGCGATCGGCTCAGGGTTGTTGAGGGCCAGCCGCTTCGGCACGAGTTCGCCAATAATTATGGTCAGATAAGTTATGGTTAAAATTGCGATGACTGAGGCGATCGTGTGAGAGTATGGCGCCAGGGCAGGAATCAGCCGCAACAAAGGCTCTACTCTTTTAGCAATGGTCGTTTCTCCGAAAGCGCCCGACAGAATAGCCAGCAGCGTAATCCCGATTTGAACAGTCGGCAAGAACTGATTTGGGGCATTAGCCAGATCCAAAGCTACGCGGGCATTCGTTGAACCCTGGTTTGCCATCTGTTGCAGTCTCACCTTCCGTACTGAGATGATGGCCATCTCTGACATCACAAACACGCCATTGAGGAAAACCAGCAGGAGAACAATCAGAAGGTCGGTACTTGGGGACATTTCTAAAATTTTCGGTGGTAAAGGCGAAGTGCGCTGCCAGGTTAAAGGAGAAGCCTGCAAGCTGCGAATCTCGATCGCAAAATCGAAATTTTTTCTAAACCTGTCACTAGATTAACGTCCCGGGCTCGATCGCGATCGCAGCCTGGATATATTAGAGCAAAAATCTATCCCCAGTTCAGTTCCCAGGCGTCAACAGCAGATCGGCACAATCATGGATGTTTGTCGTACAATCTCCTTAACAGGCAAAGGGAAAGAGCCTTCGCCGATCGGGGATTAAAATTAAAAGCGCATGACTTTCTCTTCAATAATTCGTACCCTGGGGCGATCGCCCCTAGCAACAGAACTCCTCAACAAGCTCAAGCGCCATCGCTACGTGCAACTGTCCGGCATAGCCCGCTTGCCCAAAGGTTTAGTAGCTTCCGCCCTCGCCCAGCAAGAGGGGCGAAACTTATTGGCAGTAACGGCTACTTTAGAAGAAGCCGGCCGCTGGGTGGCCTCTTTAGAGGCGATGGGCTGGCAAACCGTACATTTTTACCCGACTTCGGAGGCTTCGCCCTACGAGCTATCTTACTCCGACGAGAACGAAATGACGTGGGGGCAAATGCAGGTGCTGGCGGATTTGGTGGATAAGGAAGAAAAAACCGCCAATCAGTCGAAGCCGATCGCGATTGTAGCTACCGAAAGAGCTCTCCAGTCTCACTTGCCGCCGCCTGCTGCTTTTGAACCCTACTGTCTGACGCTGAAGCGAGGTGCGGTTCAAGACTCGAAGATACTCGATCGCCAACTGGTTTCGATGGGGTACGATCGGGTAGCTCTGGTGGAAATGGAGGGTCAGTGGAGTCGCCGGGGCGATATTGTCGATGTATTTCCGGTGGCGGCTGAGTTGCCGGTGCGGCTGGAGTGGTTTGGGGATGATTTGGAGCAAATTCGGGAGTTTGACCCGTCTTCGCAGCGATCGCTCGATAAGGTCGATCGCTTAGTTTTAACTCCTACTAATTTTAACACAATTATTAAAGCAGTTTTAGCTGAAAAAAAGGTTGACGAAATCAACCACTTAGGCTCTGTTGACACAGAAAATGAAACCGAAAAATTTGTCCGTCGGCTGTTGGGTTTAGCGTTTGAAAAACCCGCATCTTTGTTGGATTATTTGCCAGAAAATACTTTAGTTGTTGTTGACGAACCCCAAGGGTGCGAAGCTCACAGCGACCGCTGGTTTGAGAATGCACAGGAACAGTGGAATAATTGCAATCGCGAATCGGAAGTTGCGGAGGCGGAAACAGAAAATTTGCAAATTGCTAATTTGAAAGTTCCGAAAATTCACCGCACTTTTGCTGAATCTATGGCAGATGTCGCAGCTTTCGATCGGCTAGAACTTTCAGAATTGGCAGAAGATTCTACTACTAAAAAATCTCAAAGCTCTGGGGATGGCGACCAGCTACCGTCTGCGATTAATTTGGCTTCTCGACCTGTGCCCGTGATGCCTCACCAATTTGCGAAGCTGTCTCAAATGCTCAGGGAAGAGCGCGATCGGGGTTTTACCATTTTCCTGGTTTCTGCTCAACCGAGCCGATCGGTTTCTCTGCTCTCGGAACACGACTGTCCGGCTCAGTTTGTGGTGAATCCGCGCGATTATTTGGCGATCGATAAGTTGCAATTGCAGCACATTCCCGTGGCTTTGAAGTACAGCGGGCTGGCCGAATTGGAAGGGTTTATTCTGCCGACTTTTCGGATTGTTTTAATTACGGATCGGGAATTTTACGGTCAGCATTCTTTAGCTACTTTTAGCTACGTCCGCAAGCGCCGCCGCGCTGCTTCTAAGCAAGTAGACCCGAATAAATTAAGCCCGGGTGATTATGTGGTTCACCGCCAGCATGGAGTGGGCAAATTTATTAAGTTAGAACGTTTGACTATCGACCGGGAAACTCGCGAGTATTTATTGATTCAATACGCTGATGGTACCCTGAGAGTGGCGGCCGATCAATTAGGGGCTTTGTCGAGGTTTCGGACGGTAGGCGATAAAGTACCGGATCTCAACAAGCTGACAGGCCAAACTTGGGAAAAAACTAAAACAAAGGTTCGCAAAGCTGTTAAGAAATTGGCAGTGGATTTGCTGAATCTTTATGCTAAAAGAGCTAAACAAACAGGTTACGCTTTTCCTCCTGATATGCCTTGGCAACAAGAATTAGAGGATTCTTTTCCTTACCAGCCAACGCCGGATCAGTTGAAGGCAACTCAGGATGTGAAACGCGACATGGAGGGCGATCGCCCGATGGATCGCTTGGTCTGCGGTGATGTCGGTTTTGGTAAGACAGAAGTTGCTCTGAGAGCGATTTTTAAGGCGGTTACGGCGGGCAAGCAGGTGGCTTTGCTCGCGCCGACGACGATTTTGACCCAACAGCACTATCACACGCTCTCGGAGCGTTTTTCCCCTTATCCGATCGAAGTTGGTTTGCTCAATCGCTTTCGCACTGAAACCGAGCGCCGGGAAATTCACAAGCGTTTGGCGACTGGGGAATTAGATGTGATTGTCGGTACTCAATCTGTTTTGAGCAAGGCGATTAAATTTCGAGATTTGGGCTTGTTGGTGGTGGATGAAGAACAGCGGTTTGGAGTTAAGCAAAAGGAAGCGATTAAATCTCTCAAAACAGAGGTAGATGTTTTGACTTTGACAGCAACGCCGATTCCTCGGACTTTGTATATGTCGCTGTCGGGGATTCGCGAGATGAGTTTGATTTCGACTCCGCCTCCCAGCAGGCGCCCGATTCAGACGCATTTGGCTCCCTATAACCCGGAAGTGGTGCGATCGGCAATTCGTCAAGAGTTGGACAGGGGCGGTCAGGTTTTTTACGTGGTGCCGCGGATTGAGGGGATTGATGAGTTGGCCGCTCAGTTGCAGGAGATGGTTCCGTCTGCCAGAATTGCGATCGCCCACGGTCAAATGGATGCTTCGGAATTAGAATCGGTCATGCTGACTTTCAGTGCGGCAGATTTCGATATTTTGGTGTGCACAACGATTATTGAGTCGGGTTTGGATATTCCGCGAGTCAATACCATTTTAATTGAAGACGCGCAGCGCTTTGGTTTGGGTCAGCTTTACCAGTTGCGGGGACGGGTGGGACGCGCGGGGATTCAAGCTCATGCTTGGCTGTTTTATCCCAAGCAGAACCAACTGTCGGATGCTGCAAGGCAGAGGTTGCGGGCAATTCAAGAGTTCGCGCAGTTGGGTTCAGGCTATCAGTTGGCTGTCCGAGATATGGAAATTCGCGGTTCGGGTGATGTTTTGGGTACTGAACAATCTGGTCAAATGGAGGCGATCGGTTTTGATTTGTATGCTGAAATGTTAGAGGAGGCTATTCGGGAAATTAAGGGTCAGGAAATTCCGAAAGTGGAGGACGCGCAAATTGACCTCACTTTGACGGCGTTTATTCCTGCAGATTACATCGCAGATTTAGATCAAAAGATGAGCGCTTATCGGTCTGTGGCTTCTGCTAATAACCCAGAAGAGTTACAGCAGATTCAGGCTGATTGGTGCGATCGTTATGGGCCAATTCCTCTTCCAGCCCAGCAACTTATCCGTGTGGTTGAACTTAAACAAATCGCTAAAAAAATTGGTTTTTCTCGGATTAAACCGGAGAATAAGCAGCACATAGTTTTGGAAACTTCGATGGAAGAGCCTGCTTGGAATTTGCTCAAAGCTAATTTGCCGGAACATTTGCGCTCTCGTTTTGTCTACAGCAAGGGGAAGGTTACTATTCGAGGTATGGCGGTTTTGACGGCCCAAAAGCAATTGGATAATTTGATTGATTGGTTGGGTAAAATGCAGGGCGCTTTGCCGGAAGCAAATGTTGGATTTTAATATATAGCAAGTCTATTTGAGTCATGAATGTAGAACAACCTGAAACGCTTGTGATGATTGAATCGATTGTTTACAAATCAAATGGTTTTGCTATATAATCCCCAAATCTAGCGCACCGCCGAAACGACAGAATAATACCGAGAGAACCGGAAAAAATATTACTGCTGTTTTCATGATTGTTTTAGCGACAGAAAGGATTAAAATCGTGAAAAGGTTAGTGAGTATTTTTTTGGCGATCGCGCTAGTGCAAGGAGTGCCAATGGCTGTTCAATCTCAACAAATAATTGACCCGATCGATCGGGTTGTGAGTGCAGGATTGATGAATAAAGATGCTAGTGGCAATTTTAATGCTGAGGGCCTTGTCAGTCGCGCCGATTTGGCGATGATTTTAGTGAAAACTTTTAGTTTGGAACGCCGGAAAACCGCTCAAAAACCGGATATTGAATTGCCGGACGTACCGAAGAGTTACTGGGCTTACAGTGCGATTCAAACTGCTTTGAAAACGGGAACGATGAGTGGATATCGCGACGGAATGTTTTTCCCAAATCAAAGGGTGACGCGCGCTGAAGCTTTGGCGATTTTTGCTCAAGCTTACGGGGTTTTTCAGTTTCCCGATGCCAGCATTTCCGAGATTTTAGCTAAGTATCCCGATGCAGGCGAAATCCCTAATTGGGCTAGAAAGTCTCTGGCTACTGCACTTTATGAAGGGTTTGTTAATGTTGATCTCGGAACTAATAAGATTAATCCTTTGAAGCCGATGACTCGTGGGGATATCGCTTACGCTTTGAGCAAGTATTTGGAGCGGCAAGTAAGGCCCACTTCTTTGCCTGTCCCAAACGAGGAGCCTCCTAATCGCGGCATGGGGCGGTGATAGTTGTTCTGCATTTAAATTAAATTTTTTGGGCGGGCAGGATGCCCACCCCACAAGAGTTTCAATAAACAGGATTGTGAAAATTAAATGCACACCAGCTTAGTTGTAAGTTGTGGGAACCGTCTTGACGGTTACGACGTTCTTATTCTTAATTCCTTCTTCCTTCTTCCTTCTTCCTTCTTCCCTCTTCCCTCTTCCTTCTTCCTTCTTCTAGAAAAAGTCGATCGCCCGCCATGCAAAATCCCGGAGATTTGGTGACTGTAAAAGCAGCCATCAAACCCCCAGGATTTAAGTTTTTCCTCTTAAACGAGGCTCAAATTATTGCCAATGAATGTTGGCTTAATCAGCAGTAGCCAATTCGGTACTGGCGCCACCGCGCTTCCGCGTCAGGGTATTGAAAAGCATCTGACCGACTGCTTTAATCAAATTGCCTTCTAACTCCATGAACATCTTCATGTTCATGCCAAAAGCTGCATTAGCTTCGTCAACAATTCGCTCTGCTGTGGCTTCGTCAATGGGCAGTTCATTCATTGCCTGACGGTAGTTAGCTTTGAACTCTTTTTCATCAGGAATATCCTGGAATTCATAGAAAGCAGTGCCTTCTCCCTCGGAAAGATTCATCCCGCGCTGGGCAATTCCCTTCAGGATTTGTCCGCCGGATAAATCGCCAAGGTAGCGAGTGTAAGAGTGAGCTACTAACAGTTCTGGTGCTGTCGCCGAAATCTCGTGAATGCGCTGCACATAAGCTTTAGCTGCGGCTGACGGAGCTACTTGTTCCCGCCAATTCGCACCGTAGTAGTAAAATAAATCTTGCTCTAAGCTTTGTTTGCGATTCAACTCAGAAAAGTTAATTTTTGAAACAACCGGGTGCTGCTTTTGGCGTTCCATTTCCTCTTCCATTGCCGAGTAGACAAAGTAGAGGTTTCCTACTAACTTCCGGTAAGAAGTTTTTTCTACAACGCCTTTTAAAAAACACTTGACAAAACCAACGTTTTCTGCCATTGTGTGGGACTTTTTCGTTCCCTCACGCAATTTGGTCGCTAAATTGATGCTCATGCTATATTGTCCAACCTTCTATTTTTGTGGTAGCTGATGGATGCGCCAAAAATCTAAAAATTACCTAAGCATTTACCTTAGATCGATTTGATGAGAGATTGTATTAATTTTTATAACAAAATCTACCGGCCTCAAACGGCAGAAACCCTTGTGCCTCGGAAGGCACAAGGGTTCAAACTGCTGCAAAAGTTTAGTCCTTAGTCGTTCGTCATCGACTGTTAGCTAAGGACTAATTTAGATGTCCAAGTCGAGGAGGTTGAGTTTGGGGCCGTAGGTTTCGATGAACTCGCGGCGGGGGGCGACACGATCGCCCATTAAGATCGTAAAGATGCGATCGGCCTCAGCAGCGTCTTCAATCTCCACCCGTTTCAGCGTCCGAGTTTCTGGGTTCATCGTCGTATCCCACAACTGTGTCGGCATCATTTCGCCCAAACCTTTGAACCGCTGGATGGTGTAGTTAGCATTCGCCGGAAATTCATTGCGGACGAGATTGTTCATTTCGCGATCGCTGTAACAGTAGTAATGATTGCGTCCCCGTTCCACTTTATAGAGAGGAGGACAGGCAATATAGATGTAACCTTGATCTACAAGTGCGCGCTGATAGCGGTAGAAAAAGGTTAGCAACAGCGTGCGGATGTGCGCGCCATCTACGTCAGCGTCAGTCATAATTACGATGTGGTGATACCGCAATTGCGACGGATCAAATTCTTCGCCTTTGATGCCTAAACCCAGGGCTGTAATTAACGATTGAATTTCATTATTTTTGTAGATTTTGGCATCGTCGGTTTTCTCAATGTTGAGAATTTTACCGCGCAAAGGCAGGATTGCTTGGAATTGGCGATCGCGCCCTTGTTTGGCCGATCCGCCTGCAGAATCCCCTTCCACCAGGTAGATCTCAGACAGGGCGGGGTCTCTGGAACTACAGTCTGCTAGTTTACCGGGCAAAGGAGACGATTCTAAGACGGATTTTCGGCGCACTAAATCGCGGGCGCGACGGGCGGCTTCAGCGGCCTTAAATGCCTGAATTGCTTTTTCCAAAATAGCGTCAGCTACCTGGGGGCGAAACTCTAAATATTCGGTCAATACTTCGCCTACCAAGGAATCGACAATTCCCCGAACTTCTGTATTTCCTAGCTTAGTTTTAGTTTGGCCTTCAAATTCCGGATCTGGGACTTTGACCGAAATCACTGCTGTCAAACCTTCGCGAACGTTTTCGCCGGCGAGGTTGGGCTCGTTTTCTTTGATTTTGTTGCGCTTGCGGGCGATCGAATTCATCGTCCGCGTCAAAACAGCCTTCAAACCTTCTAAGTGGGTGCCTCCGTCGATCGTCCGAATGTTGTTAGCAAAACCGAGAACATTGTCGCTAAAAGCATCGACGCACCACTGCAAAGCTACTTCTATCTGCACGTTGTTACGTTCGCCTTGCACGTAAATCACTTCTTCGTGCAGAGGCTGCTTTTCGCGGTTCATGTAGGCGATATATTCCTTGATTCCGCCCTCATAACAGTATGTTTCGATGCGAGGTTCGCTACTTTTAAGCAGTTCCAAACGGTGGTCGCTAAATGTAATTCTAACGCCAGCATTCAAATAACCCAATTCTCGCAAGCGCCCAGCGAGTATAGTGTAATCAAATTCAATACCAGTGCTAAATATTTGAGTATCTGGCAAGAAAGAAACTGAAGTGCCGGTGCGAGTGCCTTTGTGGGGCTTGGCATTAAGTTCGGTAACTGGATTGCCTCTTTCGTAGCGCTGTAAATGTTCTTTTTGGTCGCGCCAAACTGTCACTTCTACCCACTCGGACAGCGCGTTAACAACAGAAATACCTACACCGTGCAATCCTCCAGAAACCTTGTACCCACCACCGCCAAATTTACCGCCGGCGTGGAGTACAGTCATTACTGTTTCTATTCCCGATTTGCCAGTCTTGGCAACGATGCCGGTGGGAATACCCCGGCCGTCGTCTGTCACGGTAACGGAACCGTCGGCGTTGATGTCAATCTCGATGTGAGTGCAGTGGCCAGCCAGCGCCTCATCAATGGAATTGTCCACAACCTCGTAAACTAGATGGTGGAGTCCTCGCGGGCCGGTGGTACCGATGTACATCCCCGGTCGTTTACGGACTGCTTCGAGACCTTCGAGAACTTGAATCTGGTCGGCGCTGTAGCTGCTGGTCATACAAAAATAGCTCCAATAATGAGGCCTAAAGCCCCGAAAGCTTCTAAAATGGGAAAACTCCTAAAATTATAGCACAAAACCGTTAAAGGCGATGCTAGGGCTTTCTGAAGGGAAATTTATTGGGGGGAGGGAGGGGAATAGTTTTGAGATTGCTTGAGGACTGCCCAGGCCGATCGCGGTGAATCAGTGGATGGAGAGAGGAGAAAGCATGGAGAGGAGAGGATTTGAGAGTTTTTATAGGGAAATGTGCGACAGCTTATGCCTAAATTAATTACGATTTGCGGGGCGACGGCCACGGGGAAGTCGGGAGTGGCTTTGGCTTTGGCGGGGCGGCTGCACTCCTCGATCCTGAGTGCGGACTCCCGTCAAGTGTACCGCGAATTTGACATCGGAACGGCAAAACCGACGGCGGTCGATCGTACTTGTGTACCGCATTACTTAATTGACATCTGCGATCCGACAGAAACTCTGACACTAGCAGAGTACCAGCAGCAAGCTCAAAAATTAATTGCTGCTGTCGATTTTCCGCCGTCTCCTCCTGTGTTATTGGTTGGAGGGACGGGCTTATATATTAAATCTGTAGTCAGGGGTTTGAAAATTCCGAGGGTTGGGCCGATGCCGGAATTGCGATCGCAACTTGCGGAACTCGGACAATCTCAATGTTACGCCATGTTGCAGCAGGTCGATCGCTCTGCTGCTGAGAAAATTCACGTCAATGACCCAGTAAGAACTTTGAGGGCACTGGAAGTATTTTATGTCACCGGTCGCCCTATTTCCGAACAGCAGGGCGAAAATCCTCCCAATTATCCTATTTTACAAATTGGGTTGGATTGCGCGATCGATGTTTTGGTCGATCGGATTAAACAGCGCACCGAACAAATGCTAGAACATGGTTGGATCGCTGAAGTAGAATATTTGTGTAAAAAATACGGCTGCGACTTGCCACTGTTGAACACGCTGGGCTATCAGGAAATGAAACAATATTTGGCTGGCGACATTAAGCTTGAAGAAGCCAAAGAATTAACAATTTTGCACACGCGGCAATTTGCGAAGAGACAGCGCACCTGGTTTCGAGCGTATCCTGAAATTGAATGGTTTGATGTTAGCACGCCAGATTTATTGGAGCGAGTTTGGCAGAGAGTGCAGCAGTTTCTCAAGTGATTTCAAATGGAAATTCAAAATTTTTAAAACCACAGATTAACGCAGATGTCAGTTAAATTGGTGGGTTAGTTTTTTAACTAAAGTAAGTCTACTTTTTTCCTTAACTTTGACTGAGTAAAATTTCTCTAATTCTTTGCCGAAACAAACGCACAGCCGCACGCTGTCCGACTGTTCTGCTTTGTTCGATGAAACCCGGGATTTCGGCAACGGGTAAAAAGGGGAAAGCTAAACTGCGATCGCACATTTCATATTTTCCCTCCACAAGTTGATAAACTTGCAGAGATTCCCGCCGATACCTCCAAAGTTCGGGAACACCAAGAGCAGCATATATGGAATCTTTATTAACTGAAGAATTCGTGTAATCCGACTCTATTGCTAAATCAGGCGGCAAATCTTCTGGGAGGTTGATGTCTCTTTTACCTCTGATGCTGGCTTCATTTTGAATGTAGAAACAAGTATCAGGTTCGACAGCACGAGTTAAATCTTCCCGTTCTAGAGTCAGAGAACCAGCTTTCATCACTTCGATTTCTAGCTCATCTGCTGTAGCTTCAATAAAGCTTTCTATCAGTCCTTTCGGAACTTCATGTTCTAGATGCGGCATCCTGATTTCTAATACTCCTTTATCGTAAGCAATTCTCCAAGCTCTATCGTCCCCAACATCGGCCAGCAATGCTTTAAAAGTTGACCAACTGACACCTTTTAAAATAACTCGGTTTTCTACTGGGGTAGTTTGCTTCTCGATGGGAGTTGATGTTGTTGTTACCATTTAACAATTCCTTGGTAGCTTCATCAATTTTTATTATAGAGGATAATAGGAGGTTTTTTTCTCGTTCTCAGGCTCTGTCTGGGAATGCCTAATCCGAGGCAGAGCCTCGCGGGAATAGGGAGGCAGAGCCTCCGGATATGCGTTCCTAGGCAGAGCCTAGAAACGAGAGGAAATCCGTAAATTAACTGTACAAACTAGCTACATATTCGCCGTAACCGTTATAGGGCAAAGTCGGGCGAGTTTCCCACGACCAACTGTTACCGGGGCCGACTATCCGTTCGCTGGCCTGCGACCATCTGGGGTGCGGTTTGTCGGGTTCGACATTTGCTTCAAAAGCGTATTCGTTGGGGCCGATTGTATTCCAAAAAGTGGCGGGCTGTTGTTCTACAAATTCAATTTTTACGATTGACTTTGCGCCCTTAAAACCGTATTTCCAAGGAATCACTTGCCGCAGCGGCGCACCATTTTGTTTTGGTAGCTGCCGGCCGTACAAACCTGTGGCAAAAAATGCTAAATCATTGGCCATTTCCTCGATTCGCAGACCTTCGGTATAAGGCCAAGGATAAAATTGCGACATCAAACCGGGGCCGGGAGTTATTTTGGGGTCGTAAAATGAGGTGAAGCGAACGAATTTAGCTCTCGATTGCGGTTCGACATCAGCCATCAGTAATTTCATGGGAAATCCGACCCAAGGAACTACCATCGCCCAGGCTTCTACACAGCGAAATCGATACACTCGTTCTTCGATAGGAAATTTTTTGTAGAGGTCGTCAATATCATAGGTGCGGGGATTTTTTACTAAACCGCCTACTTCTACTTTCCAGTTTTCTGTTGGCAAAGCTTGAGCAGCTTGCCAAATAGATTTGGTGCCGCCGTATTCGTAAAAATTGTTGTATTTTGTAGCTAAGGCTTCGTCGGTAATCGCTCGATCGACTTTTGCAAAGGCCGGATTCCGAATCAATCCCGGATATGCTTGGGTTGAGCTTTGCTCTAGAGCAGTTTTTGAGCTAGCATTGGTTTGGCAGCCGGTCAGCGGCAGCAGCGAAGCAGTCACGCCGGCGCCAATTAAATTTGTCATGAAGCGGCGGCGGTTGAGAAATGCTGTTTCTGGGGTAATTTGGGGTTCGAGAATTTCCCAAGGTTTGGGAACGCGAATTAACGGCATAAGTAATAGTTAAAAGTTAGTAGTTAGTTTGGCAAAAGTTGCCTAATTTTTACTCTGTTAGTCGATTTGATATTTGATATTTGAGATTGACTCCATAGAACAAATAATCGCGGATATTTGGCAATGCGTCGCCATTGCTTTGCTTGGCTGCGATCGCCCTGAAAGTATTCGCAATGACAGTATAACGTAATTCGGTAACAGCGAATCGGGCGGATCACTTGATCTGCCTATTAAACCTCGCTCGCAGGAAAGTCAGCAATTATTTACGCACGATCACCCGCGTGCAATTGTGGCGAAAATCTGGGAAACAATTATCATAAAGCAAAGATTCCAATTATTGAATTTGTCCACAGGAAGCGGCACGCACCGCCCCGCTTTCCTCCCCCACCCGCAAGTATGTCGGACGGGGGTCTCCAGCGGAAAGACAAATGAGTTACTGCACCAATCCCAATTGCCAGAATCCCCAAAATCTCGATCGCGCGACAGTCTGCAAAAGTTGCGAGTCGAACTTGCTGCTAAAAGGCCGCTACCGAGTCTTTCACACCCTCGGTCAAAGTCTCACTTGCCGCACCTTCTTAGCAGTCGATGAAGACCAACCTTCGCAACCCCGCTGCGTCATTCAACAGTTCTGCGGCTCAGCAGCAGCCACAGACGGTCGCACACAGCTAAACCGGACATTTCGCGGCTCAGCCTCAGTTCTCGGCGAGGTGGGGAAACATCCCCAAATACCCAAACTGCTGGCATCTTTTGAAGTCGAAGGCTGCCAGTATTTAGTGCAAGAATACATCGAAGGCCGCAATTTGGCCGATCGGCTTTCAGAAAAAGGTGTTGTTAAAGAAATTCAAATTTGGTATCTGCTGAGCGAATTGTTGCCAGTCCTGCAATTTGTTCACGAAAATCAACTGATTCACGGAGATATCAAACCGTCCAATATTATTCACCGCAAAACTCCCCAAGCATCCCCAGCTTTGGCAGGAAAAGAGCATTTACATGGAGTGTCTCAGGAAAGTGCCTCGGGGCTGGTTTTAGTCGATTTCGGGGCGGCAATTCCGGCTAATAGTGGCCCGCTCAAAACAGAAACGGTGACAGGTTCTGCGGAATACGCGGCCCCGGAACAAATTAAAGGCCAAGCAATTAAGAGCAGCGACATCTACAGTTTGGGCCTCACTTGCATTCACCTGTTAACGGGAATGTCGCCCTTTGATTTGTTTGACATCAAAGCCGACAGTTGGGCCTGGAGACATTATTTGAAAGTACCAGTTTCGGCGCGACTCGGCCGCATTCTGGATAAAATGGTGCAGCGAGAACCATCAAAACGCTATCGATCGACCGAGGCAATTCTCACAGACATGAAATACGGCCCGGCACCGGTAGACGTGATTCTCAGCAAACCCAAGTGGACTTTGGCCATGTGGGGAGCAAGTACGGTTGCCCTGCTGTCCGTAGTGCTGGGCGTTCGCTTGCCATCTCCTGCACCGCAGGCTTTCACTTCTTCTGAGCCTGTTTCTAGCATTCCCGAAATTCGGTTCAATCCGCCCCCGATGCAGGATTTCAGCAGTGGTGGCGAGTCCCAGTCCGGGCCCGCAGTGCGGACTCTGGCGGATCAAGACAAAAACCCGGTTTGGGCGGTAGCAGTCGCTCCCAACGGCCGCGTGATAGTCAGCGGCAATAACGATGGCACAATTCATCTGCTGCACAAGCGTCACGGCAAGCTGCTCAAGGTTTTAGCAGGACATTTGGGGCCGGTGTGGTCGGTGGCAGTCAGTCCCGACGGCAGGACGATCGCCAGCGGCAGCGCTGACGGTACGATTAAATTGTGGAATTTCTATTCGGGCAAGTTAATTCGGACTTTGGACGGCCACACAGACGGCGTGTTCTCGGTGGTTTTCAGTCCAGACGGCCAAGCCCTCGCCAGTGTCGGTAAGGACAATACTTTGAAGCTGTGGCAAGTCGAAGACGGTGCCGAGTTGGAAACTCTCCAAGGGGTTTTTGACCAGGTACATTCGGTGGCTTTCAGTCCCTATAAAGACACTCTCTTTACTGGCAACGGCGACGGTACTATCAAGCTGTGGAATTGGAAGACTGGGGAATTCCAAGCCACTCTCACGGGTCATGCCGATGCTGTTTCGGCTCTGACTGTCAGCCCTGACGGTAAAATTTTGGGCAGTGGGGGCTGGGACAATACGGTGAGGATTTGGGATATCACCAAGGAACACGGCCCCGCACCCGAGGGTGAAGTGATTTTTAACGGTCATGCCGATCGAATTCAGTCTCTAGCTTTCAGTCCAGACGGAGACAAGCTTGCTAGCGCCGATTTGAGCGGGACTATTAAGCTGTGGCACATGAGTTCGGGTGAAATCGCCGGCACGCTGAAGGGTCATTCTACTTGGGTGGAATTGGCTTTTAATCCTCAGGACAAAACTCTGATCAGCGGCAGTTTTGACGACACGATTAAGGTGTGGCGGCTGTCTCCTTGATTTTTGCGATCGCCCGGAGTTAGATATACACTTTTAAGAAAGGACAGTCTCAACAAACTCTGATTAGGTGGTGTGGCTGTCTTTTTCTTAAGTCAACCTTCATATATAGGACGTAATTGCTCAACTAGGGGAAAAAAGGGAGCCATCAATAGAGAGAGCTTGTTGAATGGATTGATAAGCAGTTAAAC
>NZ_JAUBPU010000059.1:0-36988 GCF_036700885.1 Microcoleus sp. S13_B4 | reverse complement strand
CTGGCGCGCTTACCATCGAACCAGAATTTACAGCCCACCCGCACCCCATGTGACAGTTGGGGTGCGGAATGTGGGTTCTAAATTTATATCGCCCTTTGCCAGTTTGGACAACCTGCGCCTAGCAATAGTTAGCACTCCACGTTCTGGCAACACTTGGCTGCGGAAGCTTCTAGCATCAATGTACGATTTGCCTCAAATAGCCGTGCACACGCCTAGGGAAATAGCTTGGCAATCTCTGCCACCAAAAGTAATATTACAAATCCACTGGCGGGATACTGATAATTTTGTTTCACTGCTTGGAGAAAATGGATTTCGCCCAATAGTTATTGCCCGCCACCCTCTCGATGTCTTGATTTCAATTCTGCACTTTGCAACTTACGAATCGCAAACTGCCCGCTGGTTAGATGGTGAAGCTGGCAGCGAAATGTCTATTATTAATAAATCCCCGCTCTCTTCGGAGTTTATCGATTATGCTGTAGGTAAGAGATATGCGGCCCTTCTCTCTATTAGTACGGCATGGTGGAATAGAGAAAACACTTGGCAAATTCGCTATGAAAATTTGGTCGCTGATACTGCCGACGAACTATCTAAATTAACCCAACAACTGGGGCTGAAACCGGCGCGTCCAATATTAGATGTGATTCCCCTTCATTCGCTCGCTTCTTTAAGAAAAACTGCTGCCAACAATCACTTCTGGCAAGGAAAGTGCGGACATTGGAAACATCTGCTCACAGCAGCAGTTGCGCGGCGAATTGCGCTCTCCCGTCAAAGCGTGCTAAATGAACTCGGATACGTTTGCGATCCTAATGAAAATTTGACAGAAGAAATGGTGATCGCTACTTGGAATTCTCTTGCAGTAAGCGCAGTCAACTCCTAATATAGCGGTTTTCATTTGAATGCTAAGCACGCTCGGTAATTGGTAATATCATACCAAATCCGACTTTAATACCTCTTTATTTTTTAGTTTCTAAGAGCTAGGAAGAAAGTTCGTGGAGTTTGACCACAAAGAGCTAATGACTTGTTTGATATCAGAGTCGAATAACTGCAATTAAAGTTCTAGATCCAAAAGATTAAACAGGTAAAAAGAAAGCACTCGCTCATCGATAAAAAGCTAAACTATCCCGATCGCCCCTTGCGTCTTTTTCTTAATATTTCTTTACACCCAACTATTTATTTATGTCCGACTACTTATTAGTTAGTTGACGGTTGACTGTTATTAGTCATTAGTGGTTAGTCATTAATTATTTTTTGATGATTGCTGAGTATAGTTGGCAGCCCACTTCTAAATACTTAGTTGCTAGACAATGACAACTAAGTATTTAGAAAAGTTAACAGTCAACCGTCAACCGTCAACCGTCAACCGTCAACAGATTATTCATCATCATCAAAAGCTTGACTGCCGCCACCAACTGCAACTAAATCAATTTGCTGGCGGTAGTAGTCAACGCTCTTGACTTGAACTTCTACCCGATCGCCCAAACGGTACTGATTGCGGTTTTTCCGGCCCACCAAAGTTTGCTGGCGCGATCGATATTCGTACCAGTCATCCTTCAGCGAAGAAACGTGTACCAGTCCTTCAACTCGCAGGATGTCGCTCTCCGGCGGCCGCACCTCAATTTCCACAAAGAAACCGTAAGACTGCACCCCTGTAATCAAACCCTGGAAAGTTTGCCCGGTGCGTTCTTTCATCAATCCGGTTTTCTTCAATCCCTGCAAATCGCTTTCGGCATCCTCAGCAACCCTTTCGCGTTCCGTCAGGTGTACCACAGCCGATGCAAACTCTGTCTCAAATTCGTGGTGCAAATCTGGCGGGAGAACATTCCAAGTAATTTGACCGTGACAGGAGGAATGGTGCAAGTCAACTTTTTCCTTAGCCCGTGTTGTGCGGCTGCTGCGGCCTTGCTCGAACACCGCTTGCAACACCCGCAGTACCAGCAAATCGGCGTAGCGTGAAAGCGGCGAAGTGCAGCGCGTGTAACCCTCTGACAGCCCCAAACCGAAGTGTGGCTTAGGAGTGGTGCTGTAAACAGCGGGCTTCATGGTGTCTTCTAGCAGGTAGGTGAGAACTCTTTCGGACTTAAGGCCGGCAAACTGCTGGGTAAATCGCTGAAAGTCCAAGGGCAAAACTTCTTCTTCGGTTTCGAGATACAGTTCGCCTCCGAGGTTGTTCGAGAGTTTGATGAACTCTTGAATGTCTGCCGGGTCCGGCATCGGCTGGACGCGGTAAATTGCTGGGACTCCCAAGGCTTGCAGGTGGGTGGCGACAGCTTGGTTGGCAAGTACCACCAACTCGGAGACAGCCGACTGGGCGGGGGGAGCGACTGCAAAAGCTCCTAATTCGCCTTCGTCGTCGAAGTGAGAGTTAGCGTCGGGCAAATTTAGTTCAAAAGCTCCCCGCTTGAGCCTTGTCTGTCTGGCTGCCTGTGAGGCGACACCGAGTTGATCGAGGAAAGGACGGAGGGCGGAGGATAAAGGGTGCTCTTCGGCATCGCCTGGTTCGAGAATTGCTTGAGCTTGCTCGTAGGTGAGGTGGTAGTCAATTTGAATGACGCTGGTTTGAATTTCGTATTCTAGGAGTTCTCCAGATTCGTCTAGGGTGAGCAGTATGCTGAAGGCCAGCCGTTCGCTGTCTGGCAGCAGGGAGCAGCGCTCGTTGAGGAGTTCTGGCAGTACGGCGATGATTTTTTCTCCCAGATGGGCGGCAGTGCCTCGCTTGCGGGCTTCGCGGTCGATCGGGGTTTCTGGCTGCACGTACTCGGCGGCGTCGCTGATGTGGATTCCTATTTGCCAGCGGCCGGGCTTCAGGGTTTCGATCGACAAAGCGCGTTCTACTGGCGGATCGGAGAGGAATGATGTTGGATCAAACTCGTTTTCGCCTCCCCCCTCAGAGGGATTTTCCTCCTGGGCTTGAGGAGCATTGTTTTCGCTGTTGCTTGTTCCCGGTTCGTTTTTGCTGAAGCTAACAGTCAGGATGTTACGCAAGTCTAGCCGTTTTTTGATGTCGGTTTTTTTGACTTTGCTGGGCAAATTTTCGGCTGCTTTGATGACTGCGGCGGGGAACGATCGCGGCAAGTCGTGTTTGCAGCATACGATGTCGAGGTCGTCAGCGGCTTCGGCGTCGGAACCGAGTACCTGTACTACTTTGCCGACTGGCCGATGGGTGCCGAGAGGGTAGCGTTTGACTTCGACGTGTACTAGGTGGTCGATCGCCTCTTGGAGATTTGTACCATTTGCGAGCAAGTCTAGTTCAAACAACAGGCGATCGTCCAGGGGGATTGCTCTGTAGCTGACGCGGCCGGTGGGGGTGGCGGTTTGCTTGACTCGCGCGAGTACCGAGGGGTTGGCGCGTTCGAGGATGAGCATGACTTCGCCTTCGGGCGAGCGGCGGCGGCTACCTTCTTTGATGATTTTGACTAAGACTCGATCGCCATTCCAAGCTGTCGAGAGGTGACTTTCCCGCACATAAACGTCTTCTGAGCCTTCGGCGTCTTGAATTGCAAAGCAAAATCCTTTGCTCGAACAGCGCAGTTTTGCTTCCA
The DNA here is from genome assembly GCF_036700885.1 of Microcoleus sp. S13_B4. Lineage (NCBI taxonomy): Bacteria > Bacillati > Cyanobacteriota > Cyanophyceae > Oscillatoriales > Microcoleaceae > Microcoleus > Microcoleus sp. S13_B4. The sequence continues at coordinate 33,449 of NZ_JAUBPU010000059.1, read as the reverse complement.
CTACGTCGTCTTCAGCTACTCGGCGATAGCGGCCTTTGTCTTTGACTAATATGCCAATTTTCTCTAGAGCTTCTAATGCGATTTGAAGTTTGAGTTGACTGGTGGCGTCGTTGCAGTCGAGTTTTTTCTCCAATGCTTTAGGAGCCACTAATTTGTCTTCTGTAAAATTTGCCAGCAGTGCAGCGATAGAAAATTCCATGTAGCGATCGATCCTCTTGTTTCCAGCAATTAGTCTAAATTTTGGCGAAATCAGCCGCACCCCCTCGGGCCCTCGCAGTGCCTGCTTCCCAACAAATGGGCGGATTAATAGGTGGGGACGCGAGCACAGCCACCTTGTTTGATCGCGAGGTTTTTTTGAGATTCTCTCCCGACACCGGCTTCGTGCTTTGTCTGCTGTCTGTCTTGAACTGACTGCTGACGGTGCAGAAAAATGTCCCGCACGCTATTCCCCAATACAATTTTTTAGCGTTGGTTTGTTTGCTTTTAGGTCAGCAGCGCTGAGCACTTCGCGAATTAGAAAGCCCCTGTCGGTTCTTAAAAGATGGCTCGATACTGAAAGCGACGGCTTGAGTCGAGGATGAGCCGATGGAGGGATGGAGAGGGAGAAAATGTGCATTTCTGCCTTCTGCCTTGTTCCTTCTGCCTTGTTCCTTCTGCCTTTTGAAGTGCCTCTTGCTTTAGCAAAGAACTTACCGGATCAAGGCAAAATTGCTAGTAGCTCGCTGCTGCGATGCCCCTGTTTTTTGCACGCGATCTGTCCTTGCGGACGGAGGTGCAACGAGCGGGCCGGGAGCAATCTGTGCTGTAGAAAGTGCAAGGTACACAAAACCGGAGACTTTTACTACTTTTGCTTAGTTGCTGTGTCATCTCCTAGAGATAGAAATGACGCCCGATGCTTGTTAGCTAAAACCGCTGGATGTGGGATGGGGTTTAGTGGCGTGTAAGGTTGCGCGGATGACTCACCTTTAATTTATTGTATGTTGAATAGGTGCTTTCAGAAAATTGTTTTCTCTGGGCTGTACTACACTTAAGTCATAAGCCCCTCCTGGTTTCGGGGTCAAAAAATTATGTTTGCTGAATTTCGCGCCCTTTATCCCGCTGGACAGTTAATCTGTGAGTTGCTGACTGTTCATCACGGTAAGTTTGTTGTTCGCTGTCTGGTTCAGGTTGACGGCAAAACTCTTGCTACGGCTATGTCGGCTGCTGAGTCTGTTGAGGATGCTGAAGACCGCGCCCGGTTGCGAGCGATCGCTGTCCTTGGAGTTGCTGCGCCCGATCGTGCGATCGCGAGTGTTGAGCCGGCTCCGGTTGCTCCGGTTGCTTCGGTGGCTGCTGTTCCCCCGGTGGCTGCTGTTCCCCCTCCTCCCGCTGTTTCCCCGGTGGCTGCTGTTCCCCCTCCCCCTCCTGCTGCTGTTCCGGTTCCTGTTGCGCCGACAAGTGTTCCTCTTCCGGTTCTAGAAATGCCTATTGCTGACAAATTGCCGGGAACACATCAAAGCAATTTTGTCAAGACTGAAGCGCAATTAAATGAAGAGCCGATCGCACCTGTACCGGAACTGCTGCCTCCAAAGGTCGAGCTGACGGAGGCTAGTGGATTTGTACCAAAGCAGTTAGACTCGGACGCTTGGCTTTCTTCTAGCTACGGCGAACCACTTCAGGAACTGGAGGTGCCGACTTCTAGCCCAAGTGAACTGCTACAGGGTGCGGCCGAAGTCAGGGAATTGCAACCGATCGCAGTGGGAATTCCGAGCGATGCGATCGAGGATAATTCTGATACGATCGCCCAAATAGACGCCATCCTCAAACGCCTGCAATGGAAGAAAAAACAGGAAAGCGACTGTCTCGAACAAAATTACGGCAAGTCGTCGCAGAGAGAGCTTTCTAGCGAACAGTTGGTAGATTTCCTAGAATATCTGGAAATCTACAGCAGAACTACTGAGGAAATCAAGCGGTTGAACTGGACTCCCAACCAAGGAAAAGATTATCTCAAACAAGGTTATGGCAAAGAAGCGCGCCATTTCTTAAATCAAGTAGAATTGCTCGACTTCCTGCAATATCTCGAATCTTTGCCCTAGTAAATATGTAGGGTTTCTAGGTGTGATGTTTTTTTAGGAAAAGCTACATATAGCAGTTTTCAATTGTATGAAATACAGTAAGGAGTTAACTATGACGCCGTGTCATGCGCCCCAGCATTTGTACTTCAATTAACCGAAAACTGCTATATGCAACTTAAAAATTAAAAATCAAAAATGAGGAAATATTCTTCATTTTTGATTTTTAACTTTTCATTTAGACGACAGCGGCGATCGGGCGGCTGGCGGAAGGACGGCGATCGATCACTTGATCGACTAATCCGTAGTCCTTTGCTTCTTCAGCGGACATGAAGAAATCCCGTTCAGTATCTTCTTCAATGCGGGAAAGCGGCTGACCGGTATGGTTGGCAAGATGTTCGTTCAGGCGGCGTTTGTGGTACAAAATCTCTTTGGCCTGAATTTCAATATCGGTTGCTTGTCCTTGAGCTCCGCCTAGAGGTTGGTGGATCATAATCCGGGAGTGAGGCAAACTCATCCGCTTGCCTTTAGCGCCCGCACTCAACAGGAAAGCGCCCATGCTGGCGGCCAAACCGAGACAAATAGTGCAAATGTCGGGGCGGATGTGGTTCATCGTATCAAAAATGCCCATACCTGCTGTTACCGAACCCCCTGGGGAATTGATATAGAGGTAAATATCTTTCTCGGGATCTTCGGCGTCTAAAAATAGCAATTGGGCAACGATCAGGTTAGCTAAGTCAGAGTCAACCTGTTGGCCCAAGAAGACGATGCGATCGCGCAGGAGTCGCGAGTAAATGTCAAAGGCGCGTTCGCCGCGACCGGATTGTTCTATAACTGTTGGGATCATTGACAGGGCCTGCCTATTACGTATCTTTTTTTTATTTTAGCGATTTGGGTTCATTTGTAGTTACGGATTCCCGGCGCGCGATCGGCTTTTACGCGCAAAATCCTTAAGCTGGGATTGGTTGAGGCATTTGGGCCGTCGCACTTTCTCGATTCGGAAGCTCGATCTGCTTTTTCTGCTTTAGACTAATTCAATACTCCGGAGAGGTTTTAGATAGGGATGCGATGCCTACGGCAAACTTCGCTAACGCAGTACAGCACAGAAGCGAAAAAGTGAGTGGAATCAAAGCTAAAAACAAACAGAAAAAAAGGCATTATTTTAAGTTAAACTAAAAAACACACCAGCTTTTTAGATGGTTGGCTTATGAATATTATTAAATCAATAATACAACAAATACAGCGATTATTCAACCCCAAGACAAGTTTTTAGTGTTTTTATATTCAACCCTTTTGCTCGTTTATGGTTCCGTTAAACTGACCAATTTCAGTCGTTAGAGTTGTTTAAATGAAAAAACTGCTCGTCGTCTGTTTCGCTCATGGTTTAACTTTTCACAATTTAATCAATGCTGCTTAAAAACTGTCCAGACTATTGTTAAGGGAGATCGGTCTGTCTACTTTTTGACAGATATTGAGTATGATAGATACCATGTCCTTAAAGTGTATGAAATCTTCTAAGAGTAACGATTAATCGTTGGGAGAATCGACGGATTCAACCCTCACCTTTGGCATTAAGGCAAATTCGGACGCGGGTTGCGGAAGTGGGTCAATCCTCTTCAATCGTCATTCGAGAGGGCAGCAAACAGCTTTTAGCTCAGTATTTTCAGCGAGGTAGAGTGTGTGATTGATGTGGTAGATGAGGCTGCTCGTAAAAATTTATTTGCAGGCGATAGCGAGATGGCGATGCTGATGCGATCGCACGATTGGTCGCAAACACCACTGGGCGCGGTCGAAACCTGGTCGGACAGCCTGAAAACGGCTGTGCAGATTCTGTTGACAGAACTCGATCGCACCCAGCACCCAGAAAAGACGCAGCTAGAATCCGATCTGCCGCAGAAACGCCAATCAACAAATGCCTTGTATCAAACTGCCCAAGCCGATGCGTTTCGAGTCAAGCTCACCAATGCGCTGCGCCCGCTGACTGATGCTAATGAGATTCAGGCGATCGCAGCCCGTGTTCTGGGCGAGTCTCTAGGCGCAAGCCGCGTCATTTACGTTGAAGTGTTACCAGGCGATAAAGAGCTTATCGTTCATAAAAACTACACGAACAGTGTTGCCGAATTGAGCGGACTGTACCGTGTGGAAGACTTTGGGCGCAACCTGGCAGATGACCATCGAGCGGGGCAAACGGCGATCGTTCCCGATGTGGCAAACTACCCTAAATACACAGCCAGCCAGAAGGCAAGGTATCACTCGATAGATATTGCCGCGCATATTGATGTGCCACTGATTAAGAACGAGCGATTCGTCGCGTTGCTAGCGGTGCATCAGGCAAACCCTCGCCAGTGGAGGGAAGACGAGGTAAGACGAGTTGAGGAAACCGCAGAGCAAACGTGGGCAGCCGTTGAACGTGCCCGTGCTGAAGCCGTTTCGCTTGAGAGTCGCACCGAACTCGAACGGCAACTGCGAAAGTTCGATGCGATCGTCGGTGCAATTCCCGATTTTATTTACACCTTCAACCTGTCAGGACGGTTCACTTATATCAGTCCGGCGTTGCTCGATCTTTGGCAGAAAACTTCGGATGAAGCTTTGGGAAAGAACTTTTTCGAGCTGGATTATCCCACCGATTTAGCGACTCGACATCAGGAACAGATTCAACAAGTCATCAAGACGCGCCAGCCGCTCAAGGATGAAGCACCCTACACTAGCGCGATCGGTACGCGCACCTATGAATACATTTTCGTGCCGCTTTTAGACATAAACGGCGCAGTCGAAGCAGTGGCAGGCGTGACGCGAGACATGACCGATCGCAAACTGGCAGAACAAGCCTTGCGCCAAAGCGAGGAGCAGACTCGCAATATTCTGGAGAGCATCGCTGAAGCCTTCTTTTCCCTGGATGAAAACTGGCGGTTCACCTACGCCAATCGATCTGCCGGGGTACTGCTCGATCGCACTCTAGGGGATTTGATTGGCAAAAATTTATGGGAAGAATATCCAGGACTGATGGGCAATGAATTGGCACAGGCTTACTGGAGCGCCATGCGCGATCGGGTGGCTGTGTCAATGACTGGGTTTTACCCTGACCACAATCGTTGGTACGAAGTTCGCACCTACCCCGCCCCAAAGGGCATCACCGTTTATTTCAGGAATGTTACCGAGCAGATTCAAACTGCGGCAACTCTGCGTCAATCGGAAGAACGCTACCGGACGCTATTTGAGTCGATCGACGAAGGCTTCTGCATTATTGAGATGCTCTTTGATGAAAATGATAAGCCCATCGACTACTACTTCTTAGAAGTTAATCCTATCTTTGAGCAACAAACGGGACTTCAACAAGCAGTCGGTAAAACGGTGCGTCAGTTAGTTCCAGATTTAGAAGATTATTGGATTCAGATTTACGGTCAAGTTGCTCTCACGGGTGAACCGACTCGCTTTGAAAATGGCTCTGAAGCAATGAACCGCTGGTTTGATGTCTATGCCTGTCGTATGGGTGAGCCAGAGACGCGAAAAGTCGCCATTGTCTTCAAAGATATTAGCGATCGCAAACTCTCAGAAGAAATTTTGCGGCGAAACGCTGAATTTAATGCTTTCCGCGTCTCTCTCGCCGACGCACTCCGCCCCCTTGCCGACCCAGTGGAGATTCAGGCTACAGCCAGCCGCGTGCTGGGCGAATATCTCGGCGCGAACCGGGTGGCGTACTTCGAGGTTCGCGGCGCTGATTACGTCGTTGAGCGTGATTACGTCAACGGAGCCGAAACAATGGCTGGCAAATACGCGATTGATTCGTTCGGCCCAAAGCTGCTTGCAGCGTACCGCACGGGTTGCCCTGTGGTCGCATCCGATGTGGAAGCCGATCCCAACCTATCTCCAGAGCAGCGATCGGCCTACGCCGCGAGCCAGATTGGGGCATACATCGGTATACCCCTGGTCAAGGAAGGCGAGTTTGTAGCGGGGCTGGCAGTCCACACATCCGAGCCACGAGCTTGGACGCTGGACGAGGTGTCTCTGGTGGAAGAAGTTGCCGAGCGTACTTGGGCGGCAGCCGAACGCGCCCGCTCCGAAGCAGCCTTGCGCGACAGTGAGGAACTAAAGCAACGCATACTGGAAAGCAGTCAAGATTGCATTAAAGTCTTAATGCTCGATACCGAAATCGTCTATATCAATCCAGGCGGGTTGTGCCTGTTGGAAATCGATGATCCGTCACTCGTTCTAAACACCAGTTGGCAAGATATCTGGCAAGGTAAATATTATGAAAATGCCAAGGCCGCGATCGCGGCTGCCAAAGCAGGCAATACAGGTCAGTTGCAAGGCTATCTTCCCACTTACAAGGGCACCCCGAAGTGGTGGGACATTATTATCACACCCGTGCGGAATACCACTGGAGAAGTGACGCAACTTTTAGCAATTTCACGTGACATCACGAACCAAAAGCAAGCTGAAGCTGAACTGGAACGAATGCTGGCGCAAGAGCAAGTTGCACGAGAATCTGCCGATCGCGCTAACCGAATCAAAGATGAGTTTTTGGCGGTGCTCTCCCATGAATTGCGATCGCCACTCAACCCGATTCTCGGCTGGTCAAAACTATTGCAGCAGAGAAAATTGGACGCGGCAAAAACCAAAACGGCATTAGAGACGATCGAGCGTAACGCCCGACTTCAGGTGCAACTGATTGACGATTTGCTGGATATCTCTCGGATTTTGCGCGGCAAACTGATTTTAACCGTGATGCCCGTCGATCTGAGTAACGTCATCTCAGAAGCGCTGGAGACGGTTCGATTAGCCGCAGAAGCGAAAGCCATTCAAATTTGCACAACGATTTTACCCAGTGTTGGCATCGTAATGGGCGATGCTGCACGGTTGCAGCAGGTGGTTTGGAATCTGTTATCTAATGCAGTTAAATTCACACCTCAGCGGGGACAAGTCGCTATCACTCTAGCCGTGGATGAAACCCACGCTCAAATTGAAGTTACCGATACTGGAAAAGGGATTCACTCTGATTTCCTGCCCTATGTCTTCGAGCATTTCCGGCAAGAAGATGGAGCCACTACGCGCAAATTTGGGGGTTTGGGATTAGGGTTGGCGATCGTGCAGCAAATTGTGGAATTGCACGGGGGAACAGTCGCGGTTGATAGCCTTGGTGAAGGACAAGGAGCTAACTTTACAGTTCGCATTCCACTTGCGCCTCGCTCTCATGAATTGCCCGCGATCGAGCAGCCATCCGACTCAACCGGAGATTTAAGCGGCATTCACGTCTTAGTTGTGGATGATGATACAGACTCACGCGAGTTTGTGGCGTTTGTTTTAGAACAAGCGGGTGCGATCGTCACTAACGTCGCCTCTGGAATCGAGGCACTGCAAGCGTTTCCCCAAGCGGTTCCAGACATTATTGTGAGTGATATTGGAATGCCAGAAATGGATGGCTATATGCTCATGCGTCAGATTCGCAGTCTGCCGCTTGAGCAAGGCGGACAAATTCCTGCGATCGCCCTCACTGCCTATGCTGGGGAGATGGATCGACAGCAGGCGATCGCAGCAGGCTTTCAACGTCACCTTGCCAAACCTATTGACTCAGATGCAGTGGTTGCGATCGTCACCGAATTAGTATGCTCTTGTAGTTAATTTAGTAATTAAACAATATAGTCAGCCCGAGTTTTGCCGTGGTATTCACCGACAATACCCAAAGCCTTTTCAAGTAGATCGGGCGCTACCCAGAAAAGAGGTAGATCCACTACATACCAAACCACTCAAATTTTTATCGCCCAACCACGTCGGTACATTCCATACAAAATTAACCACCAAAATAATACCGCAGTCACGGCAAACGCTAGGGAACCATTGAGCGGCCCCGCCCACGGTACAAACCAGTTTTCATAAATCCAAGTGTAGGTAGTTGAAACATTTTCACCGCTGCCGATATGGGTTTTCAACAGGATTCTGGCAACTATACCGGAAGCAACAAACAGGAAAATTGCATTCACTCCCATGATTTCAAACGGCTTCCCCCATTTCCAACCTCGCACTTCAATTGTTTCGTAGCAAGCTGCTAGCAATAGCAACGCCCAACCAGCCGTAAAAACTACATAGGAACTCGTCCAAAGTTGTTTGTTGATCGGAAATGAAAATCCCCACAAGTGGCCGATTACCACGCAACTGAGGCCGCAGATTGCTAAGTTAATACTGGTGCGGGTTTTGATTGGTTCTAGTCGCAGCCACTCTCCTGTAAAGTAGCCGATCAGGACTGTTACAACTGCGGGTAAGGTACTCAACAATCCTTCGGGGTCGAAGGGGCCGCCTTTGTACAGGTGTTGGCTACCGAGAATTAGCCGATCGACATATCCTCCTAAATTTCCTTCTGGCGTGAGTTCCCCGGCAGTGTACCCCCCTACAGGCACTACGGTTAAGGCAGCCCAATAGCCCAAAAGCACAGCAACAGCGAGCAGCTTTTGATTGCGGGGGGAAAGGTTGAGAATGGCGATCGCACTGATGAAATAAGCTAAGCCGATGCGCTGCAATACTCCCATGATGCGGATTTTACCGAAGTTTTCTACGGGGGCGCTGTTGAGAAGTACGTCAAGGGCGATCGAAGATGTATTTAGCAGCAATCCTAATATAAATAGAATCGCGGCGCGGCGCGCAATTCGCCAGTAAATATTTGAAGAAGGAAGAAGGAAGAAGGAAGAAGGAAGAGGGTTTTTAGCAGATTCTGATTTTTCCTTTGTTTGTGTAATTTTTGAGGTTTCTATTGGGGTTTTTGGATAATTTTGAATATATTTAGACAGCGAGAAAGACATCGCGCAGCCAACGATGAACAAGAAAAACGGAAATACTAAGTCTGTCGGGGTGCAGCCGTGCCATTCTGCGTGGTCTAGCGGTGGATATACCTGTTCCCAACTACCGGGGTTGTTGACTAGAATCATCGAGGCGATCGCAATTCCGCGAAAAACATCAAGGGATTTTAAGCGCATAAATTAAGTTATTTGTTCACTGTTCACTGTTCACTGTTCACTGTTCACTATCTTAGCGGATGCCCATTTCCTAATTCTTTTCGGCCCCATGCCCTATGCCCCATGCCCCATGCCCTATGCCCCATGCCCTATGCCCCATGCCCTATGCCCCATTCCCAATTCCCCATTCCCCACTACCTATATCTCTATTCCTTCCAGAGTCATAATGACTGCATTCTTCATCAACATATCGCAGCGTTCTGCATAAAAAGATGCTGCCTTATCATACTTATTAATTTGCAAAACGCGCAGAAACATTTGTCGTGCTTGCGCGAATTGCTGCTGGTAGTGAAAAAAAATTCCCTGTTCAAAATAAGTTTGAGTTTGTGCTTTTAGTTCGATCATTGTCGGCGAGTCGCCATCGTAAATTTCAAATACAGCAACAGGTGTTTGTTTTCCTTTTACTTGAACGCGATCGAGAAACCGGCACTTGTAATGTTGAGGATCGTCTATCCGGCAAAGGGTTTGGACACTAGCTACAATAGCCACCCCATAAAGCTTTGTCAATCCTTCCACCCGGGAAGCTAAATTTACGGCATCAGAAATCACCGTACTTTCCATTCGTTCCGCTTCGCCAATCGTACCTAACATTAGAGTCCCCGTATGCAAACCAATCCCTATCGAAATAGGTTGATAGCCACTGTTTTGCCTGTGTCTGTTATAAATTTTCACTTGCTGCTGCATCTCAATTGCTGCTTGCACAGCATCTTCAGCCCTGTTAGGAAACAAAGCCATAATCCCGTCACCAATATATTTATCTATAAAACCGTTGTACTCGCGGATAACTGGGCCAACTCGGCTTAAATAAGAGTTAAGAAATTCAAAGTTTTCTCGGGGAGACATACTCTCGGACAGACTTGTAAATGAGCGAATGTCGGCAAACATAATCGTCATTTCTGCTTGTACAGCGTCTCCTAGTCTCGCATCAACGATGCTTTCTCTTTTGAGAAATTTCAAAAATTCACGGGGTACAAAACGGGCTGATGCAGCGGCTATTTTTTCGAGTTCACTTTTGCTGGATTCGATTTGATTGAGTGATCTAAATGCTCTCAGGGCGGTGACTACTGTGGTAAATAATTTTTTGTTAGTAAGTTCTGTTTTGGTTTTGTAATCATTGATATCGTAGCTGACAATTACTACATCTTCTGGTATTTGCCCGGGCTGTCCAGTCCGTAAAATAATCCGCACTACTTGATTATTTAAAATATCGCGGATGTATTTAACTACTTCCAAGCCTGCTTCTTCTGTTTCCATAACTACATCGAGTAAAATCAATGCTATGTCGTAGTTATTTTGGATTATTTCTTTAGCTTCTTTTCCTGAGTAAGCGCTGATAAATGTTATACTTTTTCCTTCAAATTTAAAATCATTTAACGCTAACTTAGTAATATTGTGAATTTCTATTTCATCATCCACAATTAATATTTTCCAACTTTCTTCTAGCGGTTTTTGTTCAGCCTCATCTTCCTCGGCAAATATTAATTCATCGTCGCCCTCGGCGATTAATTCATCATCGCCTGCAGCCAACAGGTTTTTACTAGCTTCTGACATATATCGTTCTCCTATATAAAACTTATATCCATGTTGGCGGTCTAATAACTAACTGCTCATGTTAGCGGGAAATTCAATCATAAATTTTGTGCCTTTTTTTACTTGACTTGTGCAGCTAATTGTGCCTTTTAGTTTTTGAGTAACAAGGTTATAAATAATGTGTAGTCCCAATCCCGTGCCTCCCTGACCTCTTTTGGTGGTAAAAAACGGTTCAAAAATTTTACTGAGATTTTCAGGCGTAATACCTTTGCCGTTATCGGCATATTCAAATATTAGCCGATCACCCTCTAGTTTGAAATCAAAAGCCAGAACTCCTTCGTCCTCTCCATCGTAGGCGTGAATTAGGGAATTCAACACCAGATTTGTCACAATTTGACACACTACGCCCGGGTAACTGTCCACTACAATATTTTCATCACACTTAATCTCTATTTTGTGCTTAGTTCTTTTTAGTTTTGCTGTTAAGGATGTCAAAATTTCCTCTAGATAGTTTTTAACATTAAACGTGCGTTTTAACTCGCTCGACTGATCCACAGCTACTTCTTTAAAACTGTGAATTAAGTCTGCGGCCCGCGTGAGGTTAGATAAGATCATATTACTGCTTTGCATGGCGGTATCCAGAAACTTTTCTAACTCGGAACGTTTTATTTGGCCGTTACTGTAAACCTCAAAAAACTTTGTGGCTTTTTCAGCAAGCAAGGAGGCGGCGGTGATGCCGATGCCGATGGGAGTATTGATTTCGTGGGCAACCCCTGCAACCAACCCTCCGAGGGCAGCCATTTTTTCCGATTCTACCAGTTTATTTTGAGCAGATTTTAAGTCTTCTAAAGTTTGGGAGAGTTCCGAGGTACGCTGCTGTACTAAATTTTCGAGATTGTGATTGAATTGGTGCAAGTTGTCGTAAAGTTGGGCGTTTTCGATGGAGATAGAAATTTGAGAAGACAGCAGTTTTAATATTTCTAACCTGTCTTGTGTAAAAGCGCCTGTAGTCAGGTTATTTTCTAAATATAGAATGCCAGTGAGTTGGCCTTGATTAATTAACGGAGTGCAAAGAATTGATTTAGGTTGAACGGCCATTATATAGGGTGTGTGAGTAAATTGTCCTTCGCTGCTGGCATCGTTTAAAACTATACTTTCCTTGGTGCGGGCGACGTAATTCACAACTGCAACTGCCAGTAAAGTTACTTGTTGATCGTCGGCAACAAAATCTATCGGAATTGATTGCATGACAGCAACGCGATCGACATCTACAGATCCTGATGCTTCAATTACCCATTCACCGTCTTTGTCTAGTATTAAAAATCCTCTTTGCCCCCCGGCATTTTCAATAACAATTTTCATCATTTTTGCCAGCAGTTTGTCTAGAAGTATTTCGCCGGCTAAGGTTTGCGATGCTTTAACTGCTGTGGTCAAGTCTAGCACGCCTGCACTGTCGCTCGTAGTGGAAGCGCTGCTGGTAGATTTGTGAGTTTCAATATTAGTTGAAATCGAGCCTGAAGTTAGCAAGTGCGAGTATTTCGATTCTAAATGTGCTGCTTTGGCTGTTGCTCCCCAGCGCTGATAGCAATAACGCGCTTCTGTCAAGTAAGTTTTAGAATTTTTTTCTCGTCCTATGGATAGATAAAATGCTCCTGCCAATTCTGCTGCTAGTGCTTGTACTTGTATGTATCCGTTTTCTTGGGCTCCTTCAAGTGCGCGATCGTAATATTCCATTGCTCTCACCACATTGCCCAAAACGCGCGCTTTCTCAGCCGTAAGTAAGTCGCATTTGTGCTGAAGATTCATGGGCGCAGAAAGCGCTTTTTGTTGCAGTTTTTTCCGGTTACTGACAGCGTAAAAAATATGCTCTTCTTGTTCCTCTTGTGTTGCCGATGGATAGGCTGCTAGGCGGGCTAGAGAATCGTAAAACTGGTACTCCGAAACATTAATGAAGCCTGCAACTCCGTCTAAATAAACTTCGGCTTGCGCTGCATTTTCTAGCGCTCCTTGGGCATCTCCAAATAAATAAGCTAGTATTAGTTTTTGCACATAAAAGTGCTGGAGCCCCACTCGATCGTTAGCTTTCAACAGCAGCGCCAACAATTTTTCTTCGCTGTAAGCTTCACCTAATACAAGGTCTGAGATTTCCCATTTTCCCATCAATTGCAAAACAGTTTGCCGATATATTTGATTCCAAATCAATACAGTTTCTTGCTTAAGTTGAAACAGCAAGTGGTTGTAACTTACCATTCTCCTTTCTAGTTGTGGCAATTCTTGACCGATGAAATACAAAGACTGACAAATATTTACGGCAGCAGATCCGACACATTCTAAATCTCCATTTTCTAGGGCGCTTTTATAGGCGTCCTCTAACAGCGGCAAAGAGTCTTTAACGTGATGCTTGCCGTTCATCAAAATGAATGCTACTAAATTAAGCGTTTTGCTTTTGAATTCTAACGCATTTAATCTATCGCTCAAATTTAAAGCTAATTGACCGAAGCGATCGCCCGATTCAATATCTCTAACTATTCCTTTTAAAATTGCTCCGTAATTAGCATAACCGAAGGCAGAAAAAGCAGAATTTCCGTGGTTTATAGATAAATTAACTTGCTCGCACACAATCAGCGGCAGCAGCACAGGTTCAACTATAAATGTAGCTGAAAACATACTGGAAAGCACGCGCATAGTTGCTAATTTGTGCGGATTGGTCATGAGTGGCAAGTTAATTAAATCTTCGATCTTTTTATCTGTTAAATAAGCGGCGGTTTTAGTCAGTGCTTGCTGAATGTGGAGGGGAATAGGCGATTCGGGAAAGTTAATTCCTAACATTTGTAGTGCTTCGCGACCAATTTTTACCGATTCTTGGAGTTTGGTTTGCATCGCACAAGCTATGATTCTGATTTCAAAAACTTTGATTTTGTCTAGTTCATTTTTTGCGTGTTGCAGAACAATTTCAGCCCATTTTTCCATTGGTTCAAAGTCGGTATTGAGGTAAGCAGCTTCTGCTGCTGACTCGTACAGTGCAAGAGTCAAGTCGTAGTCAGTTTGCCAACTTGCGGGGGGAAGCAGTTCAATACCTGCGGTTAAATACTTAAGGGCGAGTTCGTAAGCTGCACTTGCTTTTGCTTTGCGACCTGCCATTAAATTTAATTGGCATAATTGAAATTTTTCTAATTTGCTGCTGATGATGGTTTTGGCTAAATTTAGTTGGTTTACGGTATCAAAAATATGCTCTTCTAATTGCTCGGGCGGGGCGTTTTGTAGCAGAATTTGACCTATTTTAATATGGGTTTCTTGTTTCTGATAATCGGATATTAAAGCATAAGCTGCTTGCTGCACTCGCTCATGCAAAAATTTGTAAGTTGCCCTAGGAACATCAGCCACGGGTAGAGACAAGTCATCGGTAAAGTCTCTAGATATTGTGTCTGTTATTTCTGTGCTTGCTGCTAGTGTGATCGGAATTTTGTAGGCGTTATTCACGAGTAAAATCAGACCGGACTGAAGTGCCTCACCGAGGTCTGTTGCTGCGGACGCCAGAGGTTTTTCGGCTATTGTAGAGAGAATTTCTAAATCAAATCTGTTGCCGATACAAGCGGCTAATTTGAGCAGTGCCTGCGTATTCTCTGAAAGTTTCTGAATGTTATCTATCATTAATTCTACAACATTGTCAGTTATTCCCATTTCTTGTATTTGTTCGATATCCCACTGCCACTCACCTGTGATATTGCCTTTTTTCACAATTTGCTCTGAGATTGGTTGCGCTAAGCCCGATCGGTTAGGTTCAGCTAGCTCTACCACATTATTCGATGGTGAAAGCTTAAATTGAATCAAATTTTTTGAGTAAATAAATTTTATTAATTGAGTTAAAAAGAATGGATTTCCAGCGGTTTTTCGCAAAAGTAATTCTGCTAAACTTAGGGATTTTTCTGGGGCGCAGTTCAAAGTATCGGCGACAAATTGGTTGACGCTGCTTATATCTAAAGGCGAAAGGGCGATCGCACTTACAGTGCCGCCTGCTTTTTTAATTGCTTCGGCGGTCAGCATTACAGGATGATTTGCATTTACTTCCTGCTCTCTATAAGCTCCAATTATTAATAAATATTGAGTTTCTAGGTCGGTTGCTAGCAGTTCTATTAACTTGAGAGATGCTGAATCGACCCATTGCAAGTCGTCGAGGAAAATTACTAAGGGGTGTTCTTTTTGAGCAAAGACGCGGATGAAGTTTTGAAATACTAAATTAAAACGATTTTGAGATTCATTTGCTCCTAAATCTGGGACGGGGGGCTGTGGCCCAACAATCTGTTCTAATTCGGGAATGGCTTCAATAATTACTTGGCAGTTGCCGCCGAGTGCTTTTAAAATTTTTTGTTTCCAAACATTGATTTCTGCGGCATTTTCTGTGAAAATTTGTCGCAACAAATCTTGAAAAGCTTGGAGCAAAAAAGCGTAGGGAATATCGTGCTTGAATTGCTCAAATTTGCTGTCAATAAAATACCCGTTTTTCCGCCGAATCGGCTTGTAAACTTCATATACTAACGAAGATTTTCCCACACCTGCACCACCAGAAATTAGCACGATCTCTGTATTACCTCGCCTCATCCGCTGGAAGATACTAAGAAGCATATTAACTTCTGCTTCTCGCCCGTAAAATTTTTGGGAAATTTGCAGGTGACTTGACTGATCTTGTTCGCCGAGGGTTATATGAGAAATTTCGCCTGTTGTTTGCAGTTGATCGAGACAATTTTCCAAGTCATACAAAAGTCCCAAAGCACTTTGATACCTGTCTTCTGCCGTTTTTGCTAAGAGTTTTATGACGATATCGGAAATGACTTGAGGAATCTCCTTGGTTCCTACTTGATTGATTCTGCCTTCGAGGCTTCTGCTTTCTACTTTCTGCTTTCTGTTTTCACAAGGAGAAACTGGCGGTTTGGCAATATGGCAGTGTACTAATTCCATGGGATCGATCGCCTGAAAAGGCAATTCGCCACAAAGCATTTCATAAAAGGTGACGCCTAAAGAATAAAAATCGGTGCGGTAGTCGATCGCCCGATTCATGCGTCCCGTTTGTTCAGGAGACATATAGGCGAGAGTGCCTTCGAGTAAATGGGGATGGCTGGGGGTGGGGTTGTCGCCCGGTAGTAGGGAGGCGATCGCAAAATCAGCAATCTTGACATCTCCTGTCTCGATATTGACAATAATATTGCTTGGTTTAATATCTTTGTGGATGATGTGGTGTTCGTGGAGTTGCCCAATAGTTTCTGCTAGTTTGATGGCAATATGCAGAAATTGTTGTAACTCTAGCTGGTTGTTGCTGAGAAAGTCTTTTAGGGAAATCCCACCAAAATCTTCTAAAACTAAAACAGGAAAGTGATTGTAGGTTTCTATTTTGTAAAGCTTGACTATTCCGGGCAAACTCAAATTTTTAAGAATTTCGGATTCGTGCAGGAGTTGGGATATTTGCGCTGGGGTAGGGTATGGCGACGTGAGAGTTTTGAGGATAACGGTTTTTTGTTCCTCAAGCTGCATCCCTCGATAAATAACTGTGTGAGGGTTTGTATAAAGTTCTTCGTCAATGCGGTATCCAGGGATAGAAATCATGATAGTGGGGGGTAATTTGAAAGATCCGGTTATACAATTTTAAATTTTAGATTTGGAATGATTGATGACATAAGGTTTGGGATCTGACCTACAGTTGCATTCTTTTTTGCCACAAGTATTATTAAGTAAGTGGAAATACACATCACCGAGCGAGTGCGGTTTTTACGGCAGTAAACTGGCTACTATTATATAGCTGAGCTAAAACCCTCCCTAAAGAGTTCTCCTAGATACTTTTTTTGTCGCTTATTTAGTTATCTATATTTTAGTCTTCAAAAAATCAGAAGTTGCCTTTTGCTATCCCGCCAGTGCCAAAATAAACGGGTGCGTGCAAATCAACAGCTAAAATCTAAAAAAATCATGCAGAATATAACTGCCTCCAATCCAGCTAATGCGACCGATCGCGCTTTTGGCACCGCAGACATTCAATTGCTGGTAGTGGATATAGACGGCACGATCGCAGGTTTGTCAAATACCATCCGAGAACCAGTCAAGCAGGCAATTTTGGCTGCCGAGTCGCGGGGAGTGAAAGTGGCAGTCGCTACGGGCAGGATGTACCGATCGGCTTTGCGTTTTCACCGCGACATCGGCTCAACATTGCCACTGATTTGCTACCAGGGCGCCTGGATTCAAGATCACGCTACTCAAAAACGGCTGCGGCACTTGCCGCTGTCGAAACAAACTGCTCTGCAACTGTTAGATTATTTTGAAGAACCGCATTTGCGACCGCTGCTTTCGATCCATTTCTACATTGACGACCAACTTTACGTGCCAGAAATTACCGCAGCTACCCGAATCTATGCCCAACGATCGGGCATTGAACCAATTGTGATTAAAGATTTGCGGCGAGATCTTCCGGGGGAACCGACGAAAGTTTTGGCATTGTGCGAGAATCCGGGGGTACTCGACGGCTTGCTCAGCAGTATGCGGCAGCGCTACACGCCTGCGGAGCTTTATTTGACTCGATCGGTTGCTACTTTTTTTGAAGCTACGCATCCTTTGGCAAATAAGGGAGATGCGGTGCAGTATTTAGCGGAGGAACTTTTGGGTTTGCAGGCGGCGAACGTGATGGCGATCGGCGACAATTTTAATGATGTAGAAATGATTACCTACGCGGGCGTGGGCGTGGCGATGGGCAATGCTCCTGATGGCGTGAAGGCTGCTGCTGATTGGGTGGCACCGGATGTGGAGGAAGACGGGGTGGCGGCTGCGATCGAACAATTTGTTTTGGGCGATCGTTGATATTTTTACACCCACACCGCAGGGGCGGGTTTAGCGACATTTGGAAAAAATGTATATCAACCCGCCCCGACCCAGCGACAATTTATTATTATATAACTCTCTAGTTTTGAGTTCTATGCAATCAAATTTTGATTATAAAAAAAATCCACAATTTGTGATTTTTTGAGATTAAGTCCAGTCAATTACTTTGTTTGCAACATCCGAATATTTATTTAACGAACCGCGAAGACGCTAAGAACGCGTTCGGCGAAGCCGTTCCCGAAGGGTAGGAAGATATGAAGAAAGCGTGGCGGGCTTACAGATCTTCTCGATGTGAATTATAGATAATTTAAAACTCTTAAAAACGGGTTTCAACAGAAAAAGCACCGACGACTGGCCGTGTTTCGTCTCGGTGCTTCTTCTGGTTCGCTCCTCACACGTCCATCAATATAGCTGACTCAGTAAATTGTGTCAATACTTTTTACAAAAATTGTTTTGTGAGTCGGCTGCTGCTGGGGTGCTGGTGCGGTGGAGCGAGGCTGAACCTTTGTAATGCAGGGGTTTTTGTCGATCGCCCAAGGGTTGCCTTGAGCAGAAAAATTTTACTTCAATTCCACCAGCCAGTCCAAAATCAGAGCGTTGACTTCACTTGGCCGCTCGTCGTGGGGACAGTGGCCTGTGTTGGGAATTGACACAAATTTCACTGGTTTACCGTTGGCGGCCAATTGTTGATAAATCTGGCTGCCGGCGATTGGCGTCCAGGGGTCGTCTGCGCCCCAAAGTACCAATAACGGACGATCGACTTTGGGCAGCAGTTCTGAGGGTTGAGGGCCTGGAGGGGCTGTGAGAATCGAGGCAAAAACTTGTTGAGCTCCGGGCTCACAGGAGGGGGCGTGCAGGAGTTCTACGAGTTCGTCAGTGATGGCTTCGCGGTTCCCGTAGACTTGGCGCAGGGTGTTGCGGATGCGGTGTTTTTGGCGGATGTTGTTGAAGACAAAGGGGCCGATCAGGGGCGATCGAACTAATTTAGTAAAAGTCCCCATCACGACTCGCAGCGGAAAATTTAGTTCGTCCGGTCGGTGGTTGAGTCCGCCAGCACAGTTGATTAAGACACCGCCGGCTGATATTTCTGGATGGTTGGCGACTACCATCAAACTCAGCAAAGCGCCGATCGAATTCCCCACAAATACCGCCGGTTCCTGTACCAGATCCGCCCAGAAATCTGTCAGCAATTCTTCCCACAATTCCAGAGTGTAATCGAGGGCAGGTTTGGCGGAAGCGCCGAATCCCAGTAAGTCCAGAGCAAATACACGATAGCCGCCGGCCGCGAGTGCGGGGATATTTTGTCGCCAATGTCCGATCGAAGCCCCAAATCCGTGAATCAAAATCAGAGGGCGGCCGGTTCCTTGAACGGTATATTGGATTTTGTGACCTTTCCAAGTCCAAATTAGCTTTTCAAAACTCGTTGCAGATACTAATTGTTGTGCAGTCACGGCTATTATGTAAAGTTTCGTTAACTACTTTCATCATAGCAGCACCATCTCTTTAGGAGCTGGCTAGAAGCAATGCCGCACAAAAACATTATTCCCAATGCCCTGTTTGGCCAATGCCCGATGCCCGATGCCCAATTCCCAATTCCCCATTCCCATTTTTACTTTTTTCCTAGCAACCAATAAGTCATCATATCCCCCTTACCTTTTACCGGGATCACGCCTCGCCTCTCAAACCAATACTTATCTTTCAGAAGCTTATAAGTAACATCAGTAACTTGAATGCTGCCTGCAAAACCCGTAGCTTCCATCCTCGCCGCCACATTCACCGTATCTCCCCATAAATCATACGTAAACTTGCTCACACCAATCACTCCCGCAACCACTGGCCCGGAATTGATGCCAACGCGAATTGCCAGTTTTTCCCCTGTCTCGGCGCACAACTTTGCTATTTTTGCCTGCATTCCCAGGGCCATTTGGGCGATCGCCTCGGCGTGGTCATGTCTCGGCGTAGGCAACCCCCCGACTACCATGTAAGCATCGCCAATAGTCTTAATTTTCTCCACACCGTACTTTTCAGCTAACTGGTCGAAGTGCGAAAAAATTACGTTCAAGCGCTTTACCAACTCGGTGGGAGACATTCTCGCCGATAACTCAGTAAAGCCAACAATATCAGCAAATAAAACACTTACTTGAGCAAAACTGTCGGCGATCGTGCTTTGCTCCGCCTTCAAGCGTTCTGCGATTGGTTTGGGTAAAATATTTAACAGCAACTTCTCGCTTTGTTCTTGTTGAACTTTTAGCGCTTCTTGCGCTAATTTGCGCTCTGTAATGTCAGAAACAGTGCCCTCATAGTAGAGCAGCTCACCTTTTGAATCTCGAACAGCCCGAACATTTTCTGACACCCAAATACGGCGTCCGTCTTTGCGACATACCATAGATTCAAACCCCGAAACGGCATTTTCAGCATCCATAGCAGCCACAAATTCCAGGCGACGTTCTGGGTCAACGTAAAGTTGCTGAGCAATATTTTTAATCTCGGACATCAGTTCTTCTGGCGAGTCGTAACCGTACAATTTTGCCAAAGCTGGATTAGCGCTGAGATAGCCTCCTGAAGGCGTGCTTTGAAAAATTCCTTCCATCGCATTTTCTACAATGCTGTGATATTTTTCTTGAGCAATACGCAGCAATTCTTCTGCTTGTTTACGCTGAATTAAAGAACCTAATTGAGTGCCTACCGCATTAAAAACGTCTATAAATCGTGCGTCTTTCCCACCAGACGAAATTTTAAAGAAAACTAGCACTGCCAATACTTCATCGCCTACCAAAATCGGCACACCAAAACCCGCTTTGAATCCGAGTTCTAGTGCTATTTGACTTCGGAGAAAATGGGGGTATCCGCGGGTAATATCTTCTACCCATTCCGGTTGCTTGGATGCCCAAACTCGTCCCGGTAGCCCTATATTCTGGGCAAATGTCAGTTGTTGGCTTTGGGTACGGAACGATTCCATGCTGGGGTTGCTCGCATACCAGCCCCTGGCTGATTCTAGGACAGTTCTTTCTGCATCGGGAATCCAAGCTTCTCCTACATCCCATCCGATTGTTTCGCCCACTTGGTGCAAAATTACTTCTAAAGCTGAGTGAAAGTCTACAGCTTCGCCGATCGCCCGCGTAGTTTCCAGCAAAAACCGGATTGATTCTTCAGCCCGCTGCCGTTCTGCGATTTCTTCCTGCAATCTAGAATTGCGATCGTGCAGTTCCCTAGCTTGCTGTTGCAGTTTGGATTGCAGCGAACGAAGGGAAAGTTGGTTTTGGACGCGGGCTAAGACTTCTTCGACTTGAAACGGTTTAGTAATATAATCCACTCCTCCTACTTGAAAAGCTTTAACTTTTTCCAGCACGTCATCTAGCGCACTAATAAAAATTACCGGAATATCTTTAGTTTTTTCGCTTAACTTTAACTGCTCACAAACTTCATACCCGTTCATTTGCGGCATATTAATATCTAGTAAAATTAGATCGGGAGGAGATATTTGTGCCCCTTGCAGAGCCAAGTGTCCGTTAATAGCCTTCCTGACATGATACCCGTAAGATGTCAGCATAGTGGATAAAAGTCGCAAATTATCCGGCATATCGTCAACGATCAGAATGTCTTTAGGAGTCGCTGGTAATGGATGGTCGTTCATCATATAATTGAGTTAAATCGATAATGATATCTATCCGAAAATTATCGACTAAATCTGTTAAAGCGTTAGCGAGATTTGCCTCAGTTTCGGGAATTTCCTTGATCAGTTCGAGGATGCGGTTGTCGTCAACACAAAGTGCTGCTCGGTGCAAATCGACCACCCAGTCTGTGGGCATTACACTCAAATCCTCGGTGGTCAAACTTTTAAGCAGCGTCGGTGTTGAAAAAGAAGTAGATAAGTTTTCTTTTTCATAAATATAACGCAGGTTGAGGTGATGCGCTATCTTTTCAAAGAGTACCTCTTCCCGAAACGGTTTACATATCAAATCGTTACAACCAGCAGACAAAATTACTTGCCGCTGCTCGTCAAAAGCACTGGCCGTCAAGGCAATAATTATTGTTTCTCTACCTTCTATAGTTTTTTTGATCTGTCTTGTCGCTTCATACCCATCCATCACGGGCATCAGCATATCCATTAATATCAAGTGTGGCTTCCAAGTTGAATGCCAAGCAATTGCTTCTTGACCGTTAGTTGCTTCCCGGACTTCAAATCCCAGGGGAACCAGCAGCTTAAGCAGCAGTTGGCGATTTTCCGCTACATCTTCAACTATTAATATCCGATAAGTTTCTTGTCCGGCTTCTAAAGCGATAACTTGTTTAATCGGCGATTTTTCTTGTTCATCACTTTCTGTTACTAAGTTAACCCAGATATTAAAGCTGAAAGTTGTGCCTTGGTCGAGTTGACTTTCAACAGCAATATCACCTCCCATAATCCGGACAAACTGTTGGCTGATCGGCAACCCCAGACCAGTTCCCTGCATGGATTTTCGACCAGTTTCGGTTTGCACAAAGGGCTTAAATAATGTGGAAAGTTCCAAGGGAGAAATGCCTGGCCCCGTGTCGGCAATTTCAAAATACAATTGGGATTTGTTTTCTTCTGTCGGGTCTTTTTCCTCGTTGCTGCTGACGCGCAAAGTAACGGTTCCCTGTTGAGTAAATTTAATCGCATTGCCGAGTAGGTTAATTAAAACTTGCCGCAATTTAGCTTCGTCTGTTTGAATGTACTGCGGCAAATCCTCGGCATTTTCAAAAATTAGGTGCAAACCTTTTGAGTTTGCTTTTAGTTGCAGCATTTCTTTGAGACTGTTGAGAAGGTTGTATAGATTGAAGCGGCTTGGATTGATACTAATTTGACCTGCTTCTATTTTGGACATTGACAAAACATCATTGATGAGTTCGAGCAAATGTTCGCCACTGCGGTTAATAATTTCTATGTATTCTTTTTGTTCTTCCGTGATAAAACTGTTGCGGGCCATGACTTGGGAAAAACCGAGAATGGCGTTGAGAGGTGTGCGGAGTTCGTGGCTCATGGAAGCTAGAAATTGGCTTTTGGCGCGGTTGGCAACTTCGGCGTTTTCTTTGGATTTAATCAGTTCCATGGACTGCCTTTGAGTGCGGGCGAACAATTCCGCTTGCTGTAATGCTACTCCTAGCTGAGTACCTACATCAACTGCAACATTGATTTCCGCTTCACTCCACTGGCGGGGAGCAGAATTTTGATAGGATGCTAGTAATCCCCAGAGCTTTTTGCCGGAAAAAATTGGTACAATAATGTAGGATTTAGCTTGAAATTTTTCTAGCAATTGGATGTAACAATTATCGAAACCTTGCTTGTAAATATCTGAGACACAAAGGTAAGTTTTACCTCGGCTGTAGGCTCCGCCTTGGGTTTGTTGCAAATAGGTATCGCGTACTTCTTGTGAGGTGCTATCTAATCTTTTGACAACGCAACGTTCGCTGTCTAAAGCGCCTTCAGTAAGGTGAGAATCCAGCTCCTGTGCTTGGAGGAAAGAAACCCACTTGTGATCACGGGATTCGGCTACAAAATCGCCACTCCAGTCTGGATTGAAACGGTAAATAGCGACTCGATCGCACTTCATGGTTTGGCGCAATTCTCGGGTTGTGGCGTGAAAAATTTCTCGGATATCTAAAGTTTGCCGCATTCTTTCAATGATGCGGGCGATCGCTCTTTGTCGTAAAGCACTTTCTTGCAGTTCGGTTTCTGCCTGCTTGCGTTCGGTAATATCTACAGCCATTAAAGCAATGCCGATCGCTGTACCGTTATCATCAATTAGCTGAGTATTATACCACTCACAGATGATAATTCTGCCGTCTTTGGTCAGATTTTCGGTAGTGCCGCTGGATTTGGCGTTCAAGTCATGATTGAAAATATCAGATAATTGCGGGTGGTAGCTTTCAGGTACGATCAAATCGGAGGCGACTCGACCAATCGCTTCTTGCTCACTGTAGCCAAAAATAGTAACGGCTGCGGGATTCCAAGTGATAATTTCTAAATTGAGGTTTAACTCGATAACTGCGAGCGGCGTTTGCTGCAATAAAAACGAGATTCTGTGCTGCGATGCTAGGAGTTTTTCTTCGGATAATTTGCGGTCTGTGATGTCATTAGCAGTGCCGAGAATTTGTTTGGGTTTACCATCAGTTGTTCTGAGAAATACTGTATCCCAACTGTGCATCCACCGCCATTCACCGTTTTTGTGTTTCATTCGGTATTGACATTCAATGACATCACCATCTTTCGCTCGCTCCACTTTTTTGACGCTTTCCAAAAACTCTGGCAAATCGTCGGGGTTGAGCAGCATTGGCATCATTGTTTTACCCATATCTTGTATTTCTTGGGCGGTATATCCGAGCATCGTTGCAATTTGTCGGTTGCTGTAGACATTCCGCTGTTCAATTACATCGTAAACGTACAATAGGTTGGGATTGGAATCGGCGATCGCTTGAATGAAGTGCTGGCTTTCTCTGAGTGCGGATTCTGTTTGTTTGCGAACGCTAATATCTCGCGCTACGATAATTACTGAATCTGGAGTAAGTGGAGAAACTTTAGCGTCGAGGCAAACTTCGCGCTCTCCGAGTCTAAAGCTATATTCAACATTGATGCTTTGCTTCGTTTTTAGAACTTGTTTGATGGCATTTAATACCAAATCTGCCACAGGTTCCGGCAAGACTTCGTGAGCGGTTTTGTTAATCATTTCGCTTGGAGGTTTCACCAAATTCGTTGATGCTGTCGGGGCAATTTTGATGCAGCGCCCTTCTGCATTTCTGACTAAAACTGTGTCAGTCATGGCAGCAAAAATAGCTCGTAATTCTGTTTCAGATTCTTGCAGAGCTTGCTCGGCGCAGATGCGGGTGCGAATTTCTGCTTGCAGCACTTTATTTTGTCGATCAAGCTGCACAAGCCGGTTTTTTTCTCCCTCGATCAGTTTAGCTTGAGCTAGCGCAATCCCTACTTGAGCAGCCACCGATTCTAACAAGTCGATTTCATCGGATGTCCATTCCCGGTAACGATCGCACTGGTGCAAACAGATAGCGCCGTTTGCCCTGCCTTGGTAGGAAGTGCGAATTGCCAGCATCGATTTCAACCCAACCTTCTGGCAAATCGGTTGAACAGCTTGCAACAGAGGGTCTGAATAAACATTGTTGGAGGCGATCGCCTGATCTTGTATCATCATTTGTACGACGTGAGGATTGCCCCAAATTGGAATGGCTATGTTCCAAATAGATTCGCACTCGGGTTCTAGATACTCGGCCGCCAGAGGAATATCGACTTGGGGGGTAGTAACGTAAGTATGAATCAAACAGCGATTGGCGCAGAATGCCAGACCGATTTGAGTTGCAGCTATTTGAAATATTTGTTCGGGCTGCAAGCTTGAGCGAATTTCTTTAGTTATTTTTGCTATCAGCAATTCTCGCTGAACTTGCCGTTCTAAAGCAGCTTTAGCTCCTGCCATTTCTATTTCTGCTTGCTTGCGCTCGCTGATATCAAAAAGTACGCCATACCACACAATATCGCCATTATCGCGCATTTCGGGGCGAGAATTAGATTGCAGCCATTTGAGTTTACCCGACGGTGTAATAATCCGCCATTCAAAGGCAAAAGGTTCTAAAGTTTGGGCGCTAGTAGCAATTTGTTTTACCAGATATTCGTGGTCATCTGGATGATTTTGATCGAAGCAAAAGTCGGGATTTTTTAAAATTTCCTCACTCTCTAATTCGTAAATTTCCCTACAAGCATAACTAATATATTCAAATTGGAAACTTCCATCTGGCTTCTTGATAAATTGATAAAGAACTCCCGGTATATTGACCGCCAATTTCTGCAACCGCGCTTTGCTTTCCCGGAGTGATTGTTCTGTTCGCTTGCGAAATTCTACCTCTTGTTGCAGTTGGGCATTCTGCTGTCTTAATTGTTTTGATAGCTGTTGTATAGTCAATTGACTTTCGATCCGCACTAAAACTTCTTCCACTTGAAAAGGCTTAGTAATGTAGTCAACACCGCCGACTTCAAAAGCTTTGACTTTGTGAAAAGTTTCATCAAAAACACTCAAGAAAATAACCGGAATTTCCCGCGTTCTTTCGTTGGCTTTCAGTCGGGTACAGACTTCATATCCGTTCATTTTGGGCATGGCACTATCTAGCAAAATCAAGTCGGGGAGAACGGTTAGGTTAGCATTAACCGCCATTTCTCCCGAAATCGCCCGCTGAACTTTATACCCTTCTTTGGTCAATATGTTTGATATAAACCGCAGGTTGTGGGGCTGATCGTCAATAATTAAAATGTGAATATTTTCTTTGTCAAATATCATTTTGTGTTGGATAATTGTGAATTTTTTAGTGCGAGAAGCAGATTGAGGATTTAATAAATTTAGTGAGTCTTTCCCATCATAATTATTTATCAAACCTTTTCAAACTCAGCAAATAGAGGATGAATTTTAGATATTAGCCCATCAACTAACGCAGCTTCTATTTTTTAAACTTATTGGTTGCTTGTCTTAAGGTTTCCCCTCAAATTAACCCTATTTAACCATATCTTATTCCCGAAACCAATCCCCTTATTTGATGTCCAAATTAAGTTTGCATAAAAACAATCCTCGTTTAGGCACTCCAGACCAAAGCAACCGGGTTTTTTAACTTTGTTCAAGGGCTGGAACCAAGTATTTTCGTACAACCCGGTAGATGCGCCCAAAACTGTTTTTTGCTTGACTTTAGCATTAAAAGTCCCAGGAGGATAACGCAAGTTTCTGGATATTATGCTGGCACATTCAAAGGGTTTTAGCAGAGATATACACCTGGACATACCGCGAGGCGAAGAAACCGTTTTTTTTTACTCTTGTCGCTGCAACAAAGTATGGATGTGAAAAACATCGGTTTTGACGCACCCGCCCATCAGTCTTAAGATATTTAATAGGTAACTAAGAGTATATAGCAATCCTCAATCATTTGTTAATTTCTTACTCCCTCCCTGCAGGTTCGGGGGGGGGGTTGGGGTAGGGTAAAAAATTTACGACTCCTGCAAGGATTGCTATAGCTCCATCCACCCGCACCCAAAGCCTACCATATAAACTATTGTCTCGGTCTTTTATCTGCCAGCAATTCCTTAAGTTTAGCAATATTTTCATTGCTGAAACAAATTTTAATTTCTAGTTCTTGGTCAGCCTCCCACAACAGCAGCATATTATCTTCGCCCCAGGCAATTTCGGGATTGTTTAATTCAAGTGTTTGATATTTAACTTCGGGAATTCCTACGCGAATTACCAGTTCCGATTCCAACTGAGGATAGATGTACAATTGCTGTTGCAAGTTATCAAGTTCTAATTTGTCAACAGTGTTGTTACGTTGGACAGGAGAATCGGGTATGTACCAATAGAGAGTTTCGTCGCGAATTTCGGGATTGACTATCACAAATCTTTCGTCAAAACGCTGGGGGTGCCAGTGAATTTCGCTCAGACCGCCGATTTGCGGAATTAGTCGCTCTACCCAGCTAATTTCTTTGCCGTTGAGGTTTCCCCACCACTGACTGATATTATCGAGATTTTCCGCATTTTCGGGGTGAGTGCTGCCGGACTGCCAGACTGTTTTTAGTTGTTGCATATACAGATTCTCCAGCGAATTTAAATTTGAGATTGCAGGCTTTCAATTGGAGATTCATTCGTTATACAATAATTTTAATGGACTTACCAATTATTTACCACGAAGATTACGTTGCACCCCTGCCACCGGATCACCGCTTCCCGATGGCAAAGTTTCGGATGCTTTACCAGATGCTGCTCGCGGACGGGGTAGCAGATAAATCGCAATTTCACGCTCCCGAACTTCCGCCTCAAGAATGGATTGAATTAGTCCACGACCCCTGCTACGTACAAGCTTACTGCAACGGGACCCTCGATGACAAAGCGATTCGGCGAATTGGTCTGCCTTGGAGTCGGGCCCTTGCTAATCGCACTTGCACTGCGGTTGCAGGGACTGTGCTAACTGCCAAGCTCGCTTTAGACTACGGTTTGGCTTGCAATACTGCAGGCGGAACTCATCACGCCTTCCCGGCTTTTGGGTCGGGTTTTTGTATTTTTAATGATTTGGCGATCGCCTCTCGCGTCTTACAAAAAAATGGTTTAGTTCGCAAAGTTTTAATTGTCGATTTAGATGTACACCAAGGAGACGGAACCGCCGTAATATTCCAAGATGACAGTAGCGTTTTTACTTTCTCAATGCACTGCGAAGTCAATTTTCCGGGTACTAAACAAAAGGGCGATTTAGATGTACCTTTGCCTGTGGGTATGGAGGACGACCAATATTTACAAACTTTGGATAAATTTTTACCAGATTTGCTTTCAAATGTCAAGCCAGATTTAGTTTTGTACGATGCTGGAGTAGACCCTCATCACGGTGACAAACTGGGAAAATTAGCTTTAACTGATACGGGGTTATTTCGCCGGGAAATGCAAGTTTTGACGGCGTGTTTGAGGGCAGGCTATCCCGTTGCCTGCGTGATTGGCGGTGGCTATTCCGACGACATGAATGGGTTAGTTTACCGACATTCGCTGCTGCACCGAGCCGCAAGTCAAGCGTACAGGCAGTATCGACTTTGATGCAGAGCGGCGAGATTTAAAATTGACTTCAGTATTGTTTTGCGATATGATTGTGCTTTTAGCGTGTCACTTAATACCACAAACTGGCTAAAGTGGCATTTAAATAGATAGAGCGCCTGCAATCGCAGTGTATTTTATGGAATCTAAGTCGTTAAATACCAGAGAAGATGGGGCAAAAGAACCGACTTTGATGCCGATCGACAAGCGCTACCTGCTCGTCCTCAACATCACATCCTTCTGCGACTCCAAAGGCAGCAGGTATCTCGATTTAATGTGGGCTAAAGACCTAACCCAACACTTCAAGTATTTGAAAAACTTCACGCTAGCATCTCCGTGCGTGCGAGAAACCCCCCCAGAAAATACAATAGAGGTGGATTCGGAAACATCATTTGGTGATGCTAAATTTATTGACCTTCCCTCCGCAAATAGCTTGGCAAAAGCAATATTGCTGCTGCCGGCAACGGTTGCCCAGCTTTGGGGCGCGATCGCATCTTCAGATATCGTACATAGCGGCGTAGCAGGCTGGCCGATTCCGATGGCATGGTTAGTGACGCCAATAGTCCTGATACAGCAGAAACCATACCTGCTCGTAGTCGAGTCCGCACCGTGGCGGCTGCCACCGGGCACCCCTGCCAGCATTAAAGCCAAAATTCAAGCTTACATATACGAAACATTGAATCGCTGGTGCATCAACAGCGCCGACTTGACCATCTTTACACAGGCAGAATACCAGCAGAGTTTATTAACAAAACGACACAAAGAAAGTCACATAATTAATGCTTCGTGGATAGATGAAGCAAATATTATTTCGGAAGCCGACGCGACAAAAATATGGCACGAAAAACTGTCTCCCTCACCCAAACAACTAAAAATTTTATTTGCGGGCAGATTGCATCCCAATAAAGGCTTGTTAGTTCTCCTAGAAGCAATGAAAATCTTGGACGAGCAAAACATTGCCGTCAAGCTGGACATACTAGGTGAAGGCGAACTGTTAAGCAACTGCCAAGCAGCAAGCAAGGCGATGCAAAAATCGGTACAGATCGAACTTTTGGGAACTATTCCTTACGGCAGAGAATTCTTCGGGCGGCTGCAACAATATCATGCTGTTGTGGTTCCCAGCATCTCGGACGAGCAGCCCAGAATCGTATACGATGCTTATTCCCAGGCCGTACCTGTACTGGCAAACAACACAGCCGGACTCCGCGACTGCATCGAAAACGGCATCACAGGCTCGATCGCTAATTGCAATGACCCCGTTGCTTTAGCAAACTTGCTCAAACAGTCGGGAGAAAACTTGAACCTACTTCAAAATATGGGCTTGGCAGCTCTGAACAAGGCTCGCAGCCTGACTCACGAAGAAATGCACCGGCAGCGGTGGCAGCTTTTGTTAATGATGTTGGAGCAATTAAAAAAGTAGGCGATACCTGCACTCCGGGCGATCGCTCCAGCTTGCCAGATGGGTACAACTTGAGCTAAAAAGTGGTTAAACAAACAACGGTACTTATGTCGAAAGCCAGCGAGTCCAATCACCCCTATCCACTGCTGGTTGTCATTGTTAACTACCGAACCTCTAGTTTGACAATTGACTGCTTGCGCTCTCTAGTTAGCGAAGTTCAATCGGTGCCGGGTATGCGAGTTGTAGTTGCCGACAATGCTTCAGGCGATCGCTCCGTCGAAGAAATTAGTAGCGCGATCGCCTCAGAAGGCTGGAATGAATGGGCATCCTTCGTTCCCCTAGACCGCAACGGCGGATTTGCCTTCGGCAACAACGCCCTCATCCGTCCCGCCCTCCAATCCACCGATCCCCCCCCTTACTTCCTGCTTCTCAACCCAGACACCATAGTTCGCCCCGGTGCCCTCAAAGCGCTCGTCGATTTCATGGACTCCCACCCCGAAGCCGGCATCGCCGGCAGCCGCTTGGAAGACCCCGACGGCACCCCCCAGGAGTCAGCTTTTCGGTTTCACAACATCTTGACGGAACTCGATTTCGGTTGGCGGACAGGCTTTATATCCAAGTTATTAGCCAACTGGGCCGCAGCGCCTCCCATTTCCCAAGAAACCTGTCAAACTGATTGGGTAGCTGGAGCCAGCATGATCGTCCGTCGCGAAGTATTTGAAAAAATTGGCTTGATGGATGAAGCTTATTTCATGTACTGCGAAGAAATGGACTTTTGTCTGCAAGCGAACAAAGCTGGCTGGAGTTGCTGGTACGTACCCGAAAGCCACGTTGTCCACTTAGTCGGCCAAAGCTCAGGCGTCACCGACACCAAAGCAGCCCCCAAGCGCCTGCCTCAGTATTGGTTTGATTCCCGGCGACGCTACTTTATCAAGAACTATGGCTTTCTCTATACAGCCTTAACTGATGTATGCTGGGCTTCGGGTTTTGCTGCGTGGAGGGTGCGCCGCGCAGTGCAAGGCAAGCCAGACGGGGACCCGCCCAACTACCTCAAGGATTTCCTGCTCAATAGTGTATTTTTTAAAGGAGGTGAGATTGAAAAATCAAAAAATTATTAAGGGATTTTTGTAAACAAGTCTAAGCTCGCTCAATCGTCGTGTTAATTATAAGCAGTAAAGCATTACCTGATGTAGCAAAACTATTGGTATTTTTCATAAAACCAACTCCGTGCATCCTCCAATAAACACCCAAAAAACAGCCGCTTATTGCCTGGTTCTAGAAACAGATAAAACAAGACAGAGTGTTGAGTAAAGCTTATGGTAACGCCGCCAAACTTAATAACAAGTGAAAATCCAGTAGAAGCTCCTGCACTAGGACTGTGGCAGCAAATTAAAGAAGACTGGATTGCTCACGGTCGAGATTGGACAAAACCGGGATTTCGCGCCGTAGCAGTGCAGCGTTTTGGCGTCTGGAGAATGCAGGTAGAACCGAAATTACTGCGAGCTCCTTTGAGCATTATTTATCGATCGCTCTATCGAAAAGTCCGCAACACCTATGGCATAGATTTGCCTTACACTGTGAAGCTCGGTCGTCGCGTGGTGATTGAACATCAAAACGCTATTATTATTCACGGATATTGTACGATCGGCGACGACTGCATTATCCGCCAAGGCGTAACCCTGGGGAACCGCTATTTGGACAAACCGCTAGAATCTCCTCAATTGGGCGATCGGGTGAACGTCGGCGCTGGTGCAAAAATCCTCGGAAAAGTAAACCTGGGAGACGATGTAAATATCGGGGCAAACGCCGTAGTTTTATTAGACATTCCTGCCGGTCAAACTGCCGTTGGCATTCCCGCCAAAATTATAAAATCCCGTGCTGCCGAAAACAACCCTTAAATCTTTTAATCGGAAAGTGTCCCCGCTTCTGTGTTAAAACAAACAAAGATATCAGGCGTAACTTTCTCTGTTCTCTTAAGCTAGTTAACTGTGGGGAGATTCAAGCAATCTCCATATTCAGGTTAGCGAGTCATCTTAAGCTAAACTGCACAAATAGGCGCAATTGCCTACATCATCAAAAAATTGCACAAACAATGGTTGAGTCAATCACTAAGCCAATCGTTTCTGCTAGAGAAGCAGACTGGAGCAGCGAAAAACTCTGCAAGTGGTGAGAGCCTAGTCGCCAACTGCTCAAATCTATCTGCAACTATCAAAAGTGGCAGCAGCAGAGTGGGATTGGCGGCTATTTTTTATGCCGTTGGAACATCATTCAGTATCGATTAGGGAGCGTTGTAACTGCAACAGACATCCGTTTAAACGGCCAAATACAAGGAGGACTGCTGCTGCCTCATCCTAATGGCATTGTCATTCACCCCAGTGCTTCCATTGGCCCTAACTGTCTGATTCTTCAACAGGTGACAATTGTTGCTGATGTCAAAATCGGAGGTCACGTCGCTATTGGTGCAGGAGCTAATAATTATTCGCTCCGTAACGATCGGCGATCGTGCTTTGATTGATGCCAATGCTGTGGTGATTTGTGACGTGCCACCAGGTGCAACCGCAGTAGGAATACTGGCAAAAATAATCGAAAAAAACCAGCAAGTCTGAAAAATAATTTCTAGAAGTCGCAGAAAAATTATGAAATTAGCTCGACTTTTATTAAAATATAAAAGAAACTGCTCAGTAGTCGAATTTAAGAGGTAAGACTTGAAACAAGTTGGATTAGTGGCGATCGGGCGGAATGAAGGCGCTCGGCTCAGAGCCTGCTTGCTCTCAGCGATCGGCAAAGTAGCTCTGGTGGTTTATGTCGATTCCGGCTCAACAGACGGTAGCGTAGAGTTAGCCCGATCGCTCGGAGCCGATACAGTTGAACTCGACCTATCTATACCGTTTACCGCAGCACGCGCCAGAAATGAAGGCTTTGCCCGCTTGCTGAAACTAGCACCCGACATCGAATTTGTCCAATTTGTAGACGGTGATTGCGAATTAGTTGATGGATGGATCGATCGGGCTTACAGCGAACTCGCAGCCAAACCCGACGTAGCAGCAGTATGCGGGCGCAGGCGCGAACGATACCCCGAAGCAAGCATCTACAACAAATTGTGCGACATCGAGTGGGATACCCCCATCGGCGAAACCAAAGCCTGCGGTGGCGACTCCATGATACGCGCCACAGCATTTCAGCAAGTCGAAGGTTTCAATCCCGCACTAATAGCTGGCGAAGAACCCGAACTGTGCTTGCGGCTGCGCCAAAAAGGTTGGAAAATCCTTCGCTTAGATGCAGAAATGACCCTGCACGACGCGCAAATGACGAGTTTCGCTCAGTGGTGGAAGCGGGCTCAAAGAGCGGGTCACGCCTATGCCGAAGGTTCCTGGATGCACGGCAGCGAACCAGAGCGCCATTGGGTCAAAGAAACCCGCAGCACTTGGTTTTGGGGCTTAGTCTTGCCAGCGCTAGCCTTGGCAATGACATGGCCGACAAAAAGCTGGAGCCTGTTACTATTGAGTGGCTACCCCTTAGCAACCTATCGCACCTATAACTATTATATAAAGCATCGGGATATCACAACTAAAGACGCAGCCATCTACGCTTTGTCATGTGTATTAGCCAAATTTCCGCAGTTACAAGGTCAAATCCAGTTTCACCAGCGCCGATTGCTGGGGCAGCAGAGCAAGCTAATCGAATACAAAACAACCAACTCTATGAATTCAGCAAGCTAGAATTACAGCTAACGTCCCAGAAAGTTCACCCCTGAGTAGCCAATAAATGAGTAATAAAAAATTAAAAGTTTTACTAATTGTAGAGCAGTGCAATCCTGAGTGCAATGGCACTGAAAAAGGCTTAATCACACCCGCAGTTTAGCTTTCAAGACAGAACGAGGTTCCTGCATTCGAGGATATGGTTTCGGCCTGCGTTTCAAAACTCTAGGTTCAGAACGCTCAGGTCGAATCGTGAGTAATACCAATTTTCAAAAATCATGCAACAGTAGCTAGGGCTGACAAAATGTAATCCCATCCAGTTATAGATGCTA
>NZ_JAUBPU010000058.1:0-37974 GCF_036700885.1 Microcoleus sp. S13_B4 | reverse complement strand
TTTGCTCAACAATGGCTCAAAGCCACTATTTTCCTCTTATTAAGTATTTATACTTAGCGCAAAAGTGACACGCTCCCAATGAGTTCTCCTATGCTAAACAATTGGCTGAGGAAAATGTTTTTGAATTTGAAGAAACTTCTGATAAGTTAGACAGAAAAGAATGTGCAAATATTTTAGATTATCAGCTTGCAACAACCATCTATACTGCAATGGATGAAAGCGACATAACAGAGGTTTTTGGAAGAATTAATTCCGGTGGTAAGCATTTAAGCAATCAAGAAAGACGACAAGCAGGTGTAACGACATCATTCGCAGAAGTGGTTCGTACAATTGCTATGAAGTTGCGGGGGGATGATACTCAGAAAACGCTTCGCTTATTTGATATGCCCCAGATAAGTATTGATTCCAAACGGAATAATCAGGGTTATGGGATTCAAGCAGAAGATACGTTGTGGTGCAAGCAAGGAATTCTTAGAATATCTCAACTGCGTGATAGTGAAGATGAAGATATAATAGCAGATATTGCAGCATCTATATTACTCGATCAACCTCTCCCAAGAAGCAGAGAGCAGCTAGATCGTCTGTATGATGAAGAGAGTAATGATTTCCAGTTAATAGAGAAGAATCTTGCAAGGTATGGAGCTAATAGGCTAGAAGAAGATATTGTAAAAACCTTCTCCGTTCTTGGAGAAACTATTGAAATATATAGCCAGGATAATAAGTGCTTACAAAATATCGTAAACCCAGGCATTAATAACCCAATACCGCAGGCATTTTATACAATATTCATGGCTTTTTTTGATTTGGTAATTGATTCAGAGCTTCTACCTGCTAACCCTCAAGATATTATGGAAGCACTACAAAAACTTCAGCAGAAGTTAGATCTAAGCAATCGCTATGCAGCGACAAAAGATCGTATTAATAATATTAATCAAACAAAGGGATTGATACAAAACTACTTCGTGAAGAAAGATATATCAACTCTGGGACAAGGTGCTGAGTTGATACAAGCATTCAGAAATTCTTTAAGTCGTTCTCGTATAGAAACTGCAAAGTACGAGTGCAAGCAAGGTTTGCTCGATCTGTCACCAAATAGAAAACTAAATAATGATTTGCTCCAGAGACTTGTTGAAACAATTTGCGGAATTGCAAACTCCGATCCAAACACTGATGGATATATTTTCCTTGGAGTGGTCGATAAAAAGCACGACGCAGAAAAGATTCAAAATTTAGATGGGCTTCATCCTAATGAAATCAATGGTAGATATGTTGTAGGAATTGATAGAGAAGCTAGGGTTTTAGATAAAACACTAGAGGATTATGTTGGGATATTGATTAATGCAATAAAAAAATCTGATTTAACTAATCCCTTAAAGGCTCAAGTTCTCATGAAAATTGATACTATAAATTACAAGGGATACTCTGTGATTAGAATTAATGTTCCATCTCAAAAAGAGGTTTCGTTTGTAGGTGAAAAAGCTTTTATGAGGGAGGATTCTTCAACTGTAGAAGCTAAAGGACCAAAACTAATGGCTGTTTTTCAACTGTTTCAAAAGTAGTTTACGAAGACGGGGCGTGAGATGGTAGGAAATCTTGAAAAAGTAAAGCTTTGCTCTATCCCAGTTGCGTAAGTTTTGATTATGATTTACGCATTTCAACCTAATTATGAGATGCTTCCCTTATCTCAGCAGGACACATAGGCTTTGCCTAATTCCTGAGCGCCTTATCACTTCGGTACATAAGTCGATCGCACTTACAACTCCTTCATCTGCTTCTTGTCTAATTTTGCCCATTCATTAAAATCTGCAAAAGCAGAAGATTCAAAAACAATTTTTCTGATCATTGCAAATGCTGTAAATTAACTTCAACTAAATTTTGTCGCTCTTTAACATTTTCAAAAGTCTATTCTTGTTGACCTCTGATTTTCGATTATGATAATTATAGCGTTTTTAGTCTAATGACGCGGCACATAATTATAGCATAGCCACACCCCAAACCCTCAACCTCGCCCAACCAACCCAAACCAGCCTCAACGCGTTCTCTCCAACTCCTCTGCATCAACGGCAGGAAATTCGATAACTCCGAGCGCCCCGCCGATATCTACCTGAAACGGACTGTTTTAGAGACTTGAAGCCATCCTCAATCCAAAAAATTGAGATAAAATATCGACAAGCCCTAAACATAACGAACAATGACTCTAGCCAACTATCAACTTTCCATAAACTTCGAGCAAATTTTAGCCCTAGTCAAACAACTGCCCTATCCCGAAAAATTGCAGTTAAGTCAAGAGCTGGAAAAAGAAGTATTAAACAGTAAATTAACAGCTCTTTTGGAGTCATTTAGAACCGATGAACTTTCTTTAGAAACTATCACCCAAGAAGTAGAAGCAGTCCGAAGCGAAATTCATGCCAGAAAAACCAGCCATTAAAGTAATTAACTATGATTCCAAACAATATTCATTAATTGTCAGGCCGGAAGCGCAAGCAATTGAGCGATCGCACCCTCTGAATAGTTTCAAAATCGCGATCGTTATGAACTAAAATAAGTTGGTGTTCGATCGCAAGTTGGGCAATGCAGCAGTCGATACTACTTCTAACCGTTAACCCCTGTCGTTGCAAATCGTAGTAAATCCGAGCAGCCGCTACCCAAGTATTAGGCGTAGACTCGATGTAGTCTTGTTCTTGGAGATAAGTTTCTAATAGTGTCCACTCCCGTTCATCTCGGCAACCTTGCAAGAGTTCCATCTGAGTAAATCGGTTCAGAAAAATACTTTCATCATTAATTATTGCTTCCAGGGATTGGCGTACTACACCTGTCCTGTCGCGGAAAACGCTGATCCAGACTGAGGTATCAATCAGAAACATTTCGGTTTTCCCGCAAAGCTTTGTAGTCGTAGTCAGTCGAAAATTGAATTTGTCCGCTTAAATCGAGTAAATTCCGCTTTTTACGAGTGCGAATTAATTCTTGCAAAGCAAAGTCAATCAATTCTTTTTCTGTTTTGAAATTGGTTAACCGAAAGGCTTCTTTAACCAATTCTTCGTTAAGTTCAACGGTGGTTGTCATGGTTAATGGTTGATGTCATTCTCTCATTCATTATGGCATAGCCACACCCAACCCTTAACCTAACCCAACTTCCCCAGATCCTGGTTTCCCCAACTCACCGAAACCAACCTCAACCAAACTATCCAACTCCTCTGCATCAACAACACCAAACTCAAACTACCCAGATTCCCGACTTCTCAAAGAAGTCAGGAATTTACAAATGGTTAAATTGTCAAGGTGTTTTATACGCTTATGACTTCGGCGTATAAGTCGATCGCACTTGCAACTCCTTCAACTGCTTCTCATCCACCCCAGCCGGCGCATTCGTCAGCAAACAACCCGCCTGCTGCGTCTTCGGAAACGCAATCACATCGCGAATCGATTCCTCGCCAGCCAACAGCATCACCAACCGATCCAAACCGTAAGCAATGCCTCCGTGGGGCGGAGTTCCATACTCAAACGCATCCAACAAAAAGCCAAACTTATTGTAAGCTTCCTCAGTCGATAAGCCGATCGCCTCAAACACCTTTTCCTGAACATCCCGCTGATAAATCCGCAGAGAACCGCCGCCGACTTCTGTACCGTTTAACACCAAATCGTAAGCTTGAGCTCTCGCAGTTTTCAAATCATTAATATCGTCAGGATGCGGCGCAGTAAACGGGTGGTGCAAAGCTTCCAAACGCTTCTCATCAGCGTTCCATTCAAACATCGGGAAATCTGTCACCCACAGCAGATTCATCTTGTCTTTGTCAATCAATCCCAATTCGTTACCCACGAACAAACGCAATCTATCCAAAGTCTTATTGACAGTTGTCGCGTCAGCCGCAGCAAATAACAACAAATGACCTGGTTGCGCGCCCGTGCGATCGAGCAATTCCTGTTTTTGCGCTTCCGTCAAATTATCCTTAATTGCGCCGATCGTATCTATTTCGCCGTTATCCCGCACCCGGATGTAAGCCAATCCCTTCGCACCCGCTTCGCTGGCTTCCTTAAACAAATCGCCTTTCGCGCCCGGTTTAATCCGCACGTTAGAAATCGCATCATTCCCGCCCGGAATCGGCAAAACTTTCACAATTCCGCCCGCAGCAACCGCCCCGGAAAATACCTTAAATCCCGAATCTTTCATCAAATCGGAAACATCGACTAATTCCATACCGAAGCGAGTGTCCGGTTTGTCGCTACCATAGCGATCCATTGCTTCAGCGTAAGTCAAGCGCGGAAAAGGACGAGGCAATTCTATGCCTTTGACACTTTGGAAAATCTGGGAGACTAAACCTTCGTTTAATTCGATAACTTCTTCTAAAGACATGAAACTCATTTCCATGTCTAATTGTGTGAATTCCGGCTGTCTGTCGGCGCGCAAATCTTCATCGCGGAAACAGCGGGCAATTTGATAATATCTGTCCAAACCCGAAACCATTAACAATTGTTTGAACAACTGCGGCGACTGCGGCAAAGCGTACCATTCGCCCAAATTGACGCGGCTGGGCACTAAATAATCTCTCGCACCTTCAGGAGTCGATCGCGTTAAAATCGGTGTTTCAACTTCAATAAAACCTCCCACATCTTCCAGGTGGCGACGCATAGCTTTGACAACTTGGTGGCGAAGCTGCAAATTGCGACTCATACGATCGCGCCGCAAGTCCAAATAGCGATATTTCAGCCGCAAATCTTCCCGCACGCTTTCATTTTCCGCCGTCGCCACCTGAAACGGTAACTGTTTGCGAACCGCATTCAACAACTCAATTTCGTCAGCGTAAATTTCTACTTCACCCGTAGGCAATTTCGGGTTGAGAGACTCTTCGGGGCGGCCGGTGACTCGCCCAGTAATTTTAACCACGTATTCGCTGCGTAAAGCCTCAGCCCCGTGATAGGAATCGGGGGTGCGTTCAGGATCGCTGACAATTTGCACAATACCCGATCGATCGCGCACATCCAGAAAAATCACCCCGCCATGATCGCGGCGGCGATCCACCCAGCCGTAAAGGGTGACAGTCTCTCCGATGTGTTCGCTTCGCAGTTCGCCGCAGTAGTAACTTCTCATAATTGGGGGTTGTGGACTAAAAATAAAGCTTTTTAATTATGCAGTATGCCTGAAACTTCTGCTGAATGCAAATGCACGCACGATCGGCATTAGCTTTGGAATTAATTCCAAAGCTAACTACCCTAACAACCCCCTGGGAGTTCCCAACCCCCGGCTGGCCCTTCTAGGAATCCCCGCGATCGCTGTGAGACTTGTCAAAAAACGCCGTCAGTGCTGTCCATGCAGACTTAGCCGCATCCGTCAAGCGAGTGCCGATCGACTCAATTTGCCTCACAATAACGTGCCAATTCTTTTCAGCTTCCGTGTGAATGTGGTCAACAGCTTGTTCGATGCGATCGCGTTCGATCAATTTATTTTGTTCCACCGCTTCTCGCGCTTGTCGCACTGCTTTCAAATAAGCTTCGCGACTGACTTCGCCGGCATCTTGCACCTGCGCTTGCGCCCGCGTTTTAATCGCATCCACCACCAGCCAATTTTTCTCAGATTCTTTTTTAATCAACCTGACTGCTGCTGTGACTCTCTCGTGGGCGAGATCCTTATTTTCTTCGATCGCCCCGGAGGCCTTATTGACAGCTTTTAAATAAGCTTCGCGGGTGAGTTCGCCCGCTGCTTGCACTTCGGCGGTGGCGCGTTTTTTAATTGCTTCAAACAGCGCCGCAGTTTCTGCGATCGCCTCCTCAGTCGCATCGGGCATCTCTTTTTTGACGATCGCCGTCGTTTCGAGAGTTGCCTCTAAAATTGGTTCTTCGGTTACTTTTGGATCTGTCATCTCAATCTTCTCCTGTGGTAGTAAACATTTTCAACAAATCTCACATTCCCTGGATGCAGACTTTGTAGGTGTAGCGCCAGAACGAATTGTGGTCTTTAATACAAACTTTGTAGGTGTAGCCCCAGAACAAATTCTGGCATTTAATAACAACTAGGCAATTCTTGTTCCAGCTTTATCCACTTTTGTATCCGCGCTTACCTAGTTGGAATGACCTCAGTTCTCTTACATTATATCTACCCAAGTTGCTCTAGTGTGTAGGATACCGCCAACTTGCAGGTACGGTTTAGCGCACTTAAATTTGTGATAAGTCTCTATACCTAAAACAACACACACCAATAAACTTGGTCTCTCAACACAATAAAACTGCCAAATTTAAGAGTTTTAATTTTCCACTTGCAAATTTTCGCTCTCGTCCGTATATAACAAGTGGTGACATCTTTGAGCGTTCAGTAAAGATTGAGGAAATTCGTACTTAGATAAGAGGATCTCTTCGAGCGCAACTTTCATTTGATTGGCGCAGATATGTGGCGGTACTTTGCCCATTCCCGTACCCATGCCGGGAATAGCGATAGTTTCAATGATATGTTTGACTGGTGTTCCATCTGGGACTGAGCCAAATTTTACCAGAGTCAAAATAGCGCGGGTTGCTAGATAAACATTTACTGTTTCTCTTAAAACTGTGGGAACTCGCATAATTGGTGCAGCTATTAAATAGGGAATTTCAGCATGATCGGTGTCTAAAACTTCTGCCATTCCTACTAATAGTTCACCGTGATGTCGAGCCTGAATTAGTTTTTGCAAGCGTTGAAGAACCTGCCCTCCAAAATATTCCGAAATTTCTAAATCTAAGCCGTAGTCCATGAAACCAAAACTATTCCCCGGACTAACAATAGCATCGCATTTCACCTCAAATATTGAACCGCGATGTATCTTTACATTTTCCATACTGCCGCAAGTGCTTTGCCACGCTCTAACTAAGTCATCGTCTAAGGTAGCCAGCACAATTTGCATAAATACTCTCTCTTAATTTTAATTACCAACAGCAAAAACGATGGCAATTTTCATAATACAATACTTTTGATCACTCCGCTAAATACAAAATTACTCTAAAATTTTTAGTAGAAAATCTCAAATTGTTTTATGCTACAAGACCATAATTTTCAAGTTCCGATCGCAATTAGTTTAGGTGCTGTTGCCGGCGCTTTGAGTCGCTATTATATCACATTGTGGTTTGCCGGCCGTTTTAACACCGCTTTTCCCTACGCAACGTTTTTGATTAACATCACCGGTTGCTTGGGGATGGGATTTTTTATCACCCTAGCATCGGAACGGGTGCTGACTATTCCTGTAGAGGTACGGTTAATGGTAACCACCGGCTTTTTGGGAGCTTATACTACTTTTTCAACTTACGGTTTAGAGACAAATGCCTTGTGGCGCGATCGCTCTTACAGCATCGCCACTTTTTACTGGGCCGGCAGTGCCATACTAGGAGTAATTGCAGTTCAGCTAGGCATCATTCTAGCACGAATTGGCAAATAGATAAAATCGGTTTGTGCAAATAATACCAGTTAAAAAAAAAGAATGAAACTGTAGGCAAACTCCCCACCCATACAGCATCAGTCTGTCGATTTTATATCGAGGTTGTGGACAATACCGACGACATCTTTCTATCACACCCTTAACCTAATACAGCGAGACCTTTTAACCAGGTGGCCACCCTGTCACGTTTAGGTGTGATGATTTGTACTGCATGGTGTTTGGCCGCTGAGGGGCTAAAGTCTTCAAGCTGTTTCCCTATCTTGTTTTCTGTTTACTCTTTCTCGGTTAAATTTATATTTAAAAAATAATGCTTCTTGCGAGCAGATATCCCTATTATCAAAAGAACAGTTAACGATTTAAACAGCGTTTGGTGCGTTTATTCTCGTACATGAGTTTGTCAGCCTTTGCCAGCAATTGTTCTAATGAAACTTCATTATTTAAATCCCTAAACTGCACACCAAGACTTATTGATATATAAACTCGCTCGGACTGTTGATTAAAGGAATCTATATTTTCTTGCAGCCGAGCATGGAAATTAGTAGATGAATCACCAGAAAAATTAGTAATAAATAAAGCAAATTCATCTCCTCCCAGTCGAGCTACAATATCCGCATCACGAAAGGTTTGCTTCAATATTTGAGCTGCATCAAATATTACTCTGTCTCCCATTTCGTGACCGAA
Source organism: Microcoleus sp. S13_B4 (assembly GCF_036700885.1). Taxonomy (NCBI): domain Bacteria; kingdom Bacillati; phylum Cyanobacteriota; class Cyanophyceae; order Oscillatoriales; family Microcoleaceae; genus Microcoleus; species Microcoleus sp. S13_B4. The sequence goes on along the minus strand of NZ_JAUBPU010000058.1, from coordinate 29,899 downwards.
AGTATCGTTAATTTTTTTCAAACCATCTAAGTCAGCGAACAAAATAAAATAGGATGTTTCCGTGCGTCGAGCAATTTTTAATTGTTGATTGCCGAGTAAAAAGAAGCCCCGTCGGTTATATAATCCAGTTAATTCATCGGTCACAGATAGCTGCCTTACTTCTGCTTCTGCTCTCAGACGTTCTTGGATTTCGTGTTCTAAACGTTGATTTTGTTCGAGAAGTTGTTGGCGTTGCTGTTGGATGAGTAATTGATTTTTTACTCGCATCAGCACTTCCTGTTCTTGAAAGGGCTTGGTAATATAGTCTACACCACCCAGTTCAAAGGCTCGTACCTTGTTTTCCAGTCGTTCAAGCGCACTGATAAAAATAACCGGGATCTGAGCACTCGCTTCCGATTCTTTTAACTTTTGGCAGACTTCGTACCCATTCATCTCCGGCATATTGATGTCAAGTAAAATCAGAGCAGGTGGCTCGCGATGAATACCTTGGAGTGCCATTCTGCCGTTGAGGGCTTTACGCACAATATAGCCCTGTGACTCTAGAATTTTGGCTAACAACCGCAGATTGTCAGGGTTATCGTCCACGATGAGAATATTGGTTTGGGCCGCAAGTTTGAATAGAGTTGTCATGGTCTTCTTCCTAAATCCGGGTGAGAGTTGCGATCGCTTCAAGCTGAAAGTTATCGACCAGAGATGTCATCGCCGCGATGAAATCTTGTTTCTCCTTGGGAATTTGAGCAATAAGTTCATAAAGCTTATTATCACTAAGATCAAGTGCTGCTTCATGAACTTCTGTAATCCACTTGGTGGGCATGGTTTTCAAGTCGGGAGTAAATATCTTTGGTGGCGAAGCTGATGAGTCTCGCGGAACTTTTTCGGCATAGCAGTAGCGCACACCCAAGTGATGAGCTATTTTGTCGAAAAGTGTCTCTTCAGTAAACGGCTTGGCAATGTAGTCATCGCAACCCACTAGCAGGCTGGCGGTGCGATCGTCTTCAAAAGCATAGGCAGTTAGGGCAATGATGCGTGTAATTTGTCTGTTGTCCTGTGACATTTGCCCTGAGTTATCTGCTGATGACTCCTGACTAATTACTAATGACTGTTGTGCTCGAATCTGTCTCGTCGCTTCATAACCATCCATGACAGGCATTTGAATGTCCATCAAAATCAGGTCAGGGTGCCATGTTTGCCAATGATCGATCGCCTCTGCCCCATTTTCCACGGCACACACATCAAACCCAACTGACTTCAGCAGTGTCACCAGCAGTTGCCGATTTTCTTGAACGTCTTCTGCTACTAGAATTCGGGAGATAGGTTGCCCCGGTTCGAGTCCGATAATCCGATCGCTAATTTCAGGTTCCTCTAAATCAACGGACTCTGGTAGTTCCAAAACGACTTGGCAGGTAAAAGTCGAGCCTCGATTCAGGGTGCTTCGCACGGTGATATCGCCTCCCATCAGACGTGCAAACTCACGACTGATAGACAATCCTAAACCTGTTCCTCGATCGTGACGACCGCGATTTGTTTGCATGAAAGCGTCAAAAATTGATTCTAAATCTGAGGGAGAAATTCCAGATCCGGTATCCTCAACTTCGAGATACAGGGTAATAGTTTGTTTAACATCGGGTTGATTAGTGGCGCGATCGCCAATTGTACCGGATGGCATATCATCTGATGAAAAAGCTCGTCCGCGCAGGGCTATGCTTCCTGTTGTTGTAAATTTGAGCGCGTTCCCCAGCAGATTAATCAAGATTTGGCGAAGTTTTGCTTGATCACCACAGACATAACGGGGGACAGTAGCATCCCACTCGCTGCTCAGATGTAACCCTTTCTCAGGCGCTTTGATGGTGAACATCTCGTTAATAGAACCTAGCAGTCGATGCAGATTAAAACAGCTTTTACTCAGTACCAATTGCCCTGCTTCAATCCTAGACATTTGCAAAACATCGTCGATCAATGTCAGCAGGTGTTCTCCACTACGGGTAATGATCCCTAAATGCTCTTGAAATTCTTCTGGGATATAGGGGCTGCGGTTCATAAGCTGGGTAAATCCCAGAATGGCGTTGAGTGGCGTTCTGAGCTCGTGGCTCATGTTGGCAAGGAACTGGCTTTTGGCACGGTTGGCTATAGCTGCCCTTTCTGCAGCGTGTTCTAGGGCAGTTTGCGAAAATTCTAACACCGCCAGCATGAGGATATGTCTCATTTCGGCGGCAGCTTCTAACTCTGCAATCTGCCACGGATAAGACATCTCCCGCACTGTCTCTTGCCACAGTTCAAAGGATTGGCGGGGACACAGGTGCATTTTTCCAATTTCGTCGATCGACACAGCCTCCTGTGGATTACCCGCCCAGTTTATGGTTTGAATTTGTTCTGGTCGGAACCAAAGGATATGGTATGACTTTTGTTTGGCGTAGGATAGGAAGATTGAGATTGCTAAAACACCGCTAGCTCGCTCTTTGAATTGCTTGGCTTGGGGATACAACTGAGACAAAGAAGCTGTTGCAAACACTCGTTCTTTGTTCTGTTGCAGCAACCACTGCACGAGTTCGTCAACCTCAGTTTCTGAGGGTGTTTTACCCACCAATGTCAGACGACCATCGAGCAGAATTGCGGCTCCCTGAGCATGAACTAAATCTAGCAATTGAGAAGCACTTTCGGTCAATACCTGTTCGATAAAATTAGAATCTCGCCGGAATGCCTGCTGAAGTTGATCCTGAATAGTTTTCGCCTGCGATCGGTAAACGTTCAATGCTCGCTCTTGCTGATGCACCAGTTCGATCGAGGCAAATTGTCCTAAAAACTCACAGGTTTTGCGAGTTTCGTAATCTACCAATCGCGGGCTGTAATGGTGACAGGCAATTAATCCCCAAAGGCGCCGATCGTCAATTAACGAAATCGTCAGTGTCCCACCAACTCCCATATTCTGCAAATATTCAATGTGGTAGGGAGATACTCCCCTTAATACACAAGCACTTAGATCCTGGGGTGTATTGGTTAGGGGATGGTTGGTGGGAATTAGGCGGGCCGGGGTGTAATTGATATTGGGAATTTGGCGCACCCAATTGCTGTAAAACAATTTGCGGGCGGGTACGGGAATATCGATCGCCGGGTAATGCAATCCCAGGTAGCTTTCTAGATAGCTTTCTTTCTCTTCAGCAATCACCACCCCATGGTCATCGGCTTCAAAGCGATAAATCATCACGCGATCGAACCCGGTGATGGCTTTTACTTCTCTAGCAATGGTTTGAGCTAAATCAGAAATACTGATCGCACTGCGAAAGTTGAGGATAACTGTTTGCAGACGCTGATAAAAATCGATTGAATGATTATTTTCAAGAGTCAATTGGGGTTCGAGTTCCAGAATCAACTCATCTGGTAGCTGATGCAGTGTGCTTCTAAATGTTTGAATTTTGCCGTCTTTGAGAGGTATTTTTATATCAAAAATATTATGAATGTTGAGTTGTTCTTGATTTAGATACCTGACAATTTCTTGTACTTGAGCGTGACCCCATAAGCTTGGCAATGGCTGACCTAGCAATTCTTCAGCAGAAATGCCAAAAAACTGTTCTACATTTTCGCTAGCTTGTAAAATATTGAGGCTGTTTCCTTGCAGCAACAAAACGATTCCGTGGGGCTGAATATGACCGGGAGCATACACGGATTCTTCGCTGCATTCCTCTAAACTTGTTAAAGTGAAAGAAGTAATCTGGGAGAAGTTTGTAATTTTATGAGGCATTTTAGAGCAGGAATTTTCAATAAATTTAAGGAGGTTTTGTTCCAGAATTACAACTAACTAGAGTGTATTCTTGTTGGCTGTTCCTAATTCTTTAGTCCTAATCAAACGTTTAACTGCACAACAGCTTATAAATCCAATGGAGGAATTCCACTTGGGAAATTACCTCGAATTAGATGAATGATTTTCTCAAATTGATACTGGTTGGCGAGTTCCGTCAGATGAGTACCGAATTGAGTGAGTTCTGATGAAAGTTGAGCTACCAGTTCAACGATCGCAACATCATCCCCACATAAAGCAGCATCTTCCAATTCAACCACCCATTCTTTTGATAACGTCGCCAGAAGCGTTGGATCGAGGGAATCTGGAACCCCAGGGGCAACAGAACAGAAGTAAGAAGGAAAACAATCTGTTCCCCGTTCCCCCTTTTCTGTTTCCTCTTCCTCATATACATACTCTAAACCTAGGTATTCCGCCATCTTAAGAAATAGGGTCTGTTCCCGGAAGGGCTTGCTGATGTAGTCGTTGCAGCCAGCAGCCAAGGCGAGGGCGCGATCGCTCTGGGAAGCCTGGGCCGTAAGTGCAATAATGATACTGTTCTGTCCGTCTTCCATTGCCCGAATTTGCTTCGTAGCTTCGTATCCATCTAACACGGGCATCCGAACGTCCATCCAGATTAGGTCTGGTTGCCATTCTTGCCAAATCTGCACCGCTTCCTGTCCGTTGGTAGCTTCTTTTACCTCTAATCCTAATTGTGTCAGTAATCTGACCATTAGCAAGCGATTTTCTGCTTGATCGTCAACCACCAAAATGCGATGATCCCCTTGACCGGGAGCCAGCCCAATCACGAGGCGATTATTCTCTTCTGGTGTAACATTAACTCGACTGATGGGGCTGACGGGAAGGGTAAAGTTGAAGGTACTCCCCTCTCCCAGAGTGCTGCTGACAGAAATCTCTCCGCCCATGAGTTCCAACAATTTGCGGCTAATGGTTAGACCTAGCCCAGTACCGCTGGTCGATCGCTTCCCAGCTTGGGCTTGCACAAACGCATCGAAGATAGTATCGAGTTCGACCGATGCCATCCCTACACCTGTGTCAGCGACTAAAAACTGGAGAATCGGCCGAGTTGTGGTTAATGTCCCTGTACCGTCCGCCTTAATACTAACTTGCAAACTAATGCTTCCGCGATGGGTAAATTTGATGGCATTACTCAGCAGATTCAGCAAAACCTGGCGCAGTTTTTGAGCATCGGCAAGAATAAATTGGGGAACTTCTGGCGCAATCTCCAAACAAAGGTCAAGTCCTTTAGAACTTGCTCGTTCCGCCAACATATTTCGGAGGGAATGCAGCAGCGAAATTAAGTCAAATCCGCTCTCTTCAACTGTGAAGTTTCCCGATTCTATTTTCGAGAGATCCAACACATCGTTAATCAAACTCAAGAGGTGATCCCCACTCCGTCGAATTATTTGCAGGTCTTCTTTTTGGTTGGAAGTTAGGGAGGGGTCATGGGCCATTACCTGGGCAAATCCTAGAATTACGTTGAGGGGAGTGCGTAATTCATGGCTCATATTAGCTAGGAAGGTACTTTTTGCCAAGTTCGCTGCTTCTGCTGCTTCCATTGCGTGCTGCAGTGCCAGTTCTTTACGTTTGCGATCGCTGATGTCTTTGTGTGTTCCAATCATCCGTAAAGGCTTACCATCTTCATCGTAGGCAACGACTTTCGCGTAGTTAGCGATCCACTTCCACTCACCTGACTTGCAACGCACACGATAGTCAAAGGCATATTTGAGAGAGCTATTTTGCAAGTTACTATTGAGATCCTCAAAAACCCAGAATTTATCATCAGGGTGAATCATCTGTGCCCAGACGTTCACATCCATCACCAACTCACCGGGCTTGTAGCCCAGCATCTCCTGGTAGTAGGAATTAATGTAAACTTCTCCAGTTTCAATTTTCCAATCCCATAGTCCATCTCCAGAGGCTTCTAGTGCCAGCATTAAACGTTCCTCACTCAGTTGTAAAGCGGTTTCCGCTTGATGTTGTCGCGTCACATCGATCGCCACACCACCTACTAGCATTTGTCCAGATAAGTCGGGGATGAGAAATTTGTAAACCAGAAACTCACCCAGGGTTCCATCTCGACGGGACGCAATCTCAATTGTTTCCATTAGCTCGTTGGTTTGAGCAACTGTTTGGATATTATCTAGAAATTGTTGGGCGATGGCGGCGGGGTAAAGTTCAAAAATGGATTTTCCAATCACATTGTCAGTGGGTAGCTCGAAGGTATTAAGATAAGTCTGGCTGGCATAGAGCATTACACCATTTTCATCGGTAATCCAGGCAGGGGCAGGGCTGTGATTCATGAAGGCTTGGAAGCGAGTTTCACTCTCTCGGAGTGCCTGTTCTGCTTGTTGGCGTTCCGCTTCGTTGCGTTTGCGATCGCTAATATCCCGGCCGATACAGAAGTGCATCATCTCATTTTCTAATTCCACCCTGTTCCAGCTAATTTCCACGTCATATACAGAACCATCCTTGCGGCGATGTCGCGTCTCAAACAGCGGAATAACCTCCTCTCTCTGGAGCATAAGTTGTAGTTCTTCCCTCGTCCATTCAGCATCCCAATCAAACACACTCAGATTTAGGGTTTCTTCTAGGGTGTAGCCCAGCATTTTAGCAAAACTGGGGCTAGCTTGGACAACTTTTCCGACGCAATCCATGACCACAACACCGTCCAGGGAAGTGTTGAAGAAGGTTTTACTCCGCAGGAGTTCCTGTTCTAGTGCAAGTTCGGCTTTTTTGCGATCGCTAATATCTTTCATGAAGCAGTAATGCCCCACAAAATTATGCTGTTCATCATAAGTTGAAATCATCACCAATTGTGTGTAAAACACCGAACCGTCTTGACAAAGCCCTTTCGTTTCAACTTCAACTCTGCCCTCTTGCACCATCAGCCAATAAGCTGCAACGAGTTTTTCCAACTCATCGGGAGCTACGGTCTTTTCCCAGGAGAGCCCTATCATTTCTTCTGGCTGATAGCCTGTCATGTCAGCATAAGCTTTATTCACATAGAGGTAACGCCCTTGTACATCCAGTTTGGAAATTCCGGACACCGCATTTTGCATCACCTCACTCATTTCTTTATGCTCTGCTTCTGCGTGTTTGCGATCGGTGATATCTTCTGAAAAACAAAGTAGGTACTGAGGCTGATGCTGCTCGTCGTAAATGGGAATCTTCATTGTATGCAGCCAACGTTGACCCAGAGTATGACTGTCAATAATTTCTTCGAGAATATCCTCAGTTTTACCTTTCTCAAAGGCTTCTCTATCCTTTAGGTCAAAAAAGATAGCCTGTTCTATTGGGAAAAAATCATAACAGCTTTTGCCGATCGCTTGTTCGGCTGAGATGCCAAATAACCGTTCGCTGGTTTTATTCCAAAACTGGAATACGCCAAATCGTTTAGGCTGTGTGTCCTTAACAAAAACTGCAACTGGTAGATGATCTAGCAGTGCTTGTAAAAAATTGCGAGTTTTTTGAATTTCCAGCTCTACTTTTTTGCGCTTGCTAATATCAATAAACGTAACTACAACTTGTGTGAGTTGACCGTTGTGATCGAACTCCGGGTAGGCATTAACTAATACCCAAACACAACTATCAATTTCTTTTTTAATTCCTAAAACATAATTTTTCAGGGAACTTCCAGTGGATAAAACCTGATTCACGGGATATTCCTCTAGGGACATAACGCTGCCATCTTCCCGCACAAAATGCCAGGCCGGAGATATCGCGGTTTTTCCCAGCATTTGATCCATTGAAAGCCCTAGTAATTCACCTGCTTTTTCATTACATAATTGGATGCTGGTATCTGTCGCATGAATCACAAAACCCGCATTTAAGTTAGCGATCAATTGCCGATATCTGGCTTCGCTGACCTGTAAATCAAATTCAGCTTGCTTGCGCTCGGTAATGTCGGTGTGAGAGCCAGCCATCCGAATTACGTTACCTGCATCATCCCAAAGCGCCTGACCGCGATCGAACATCCATTTGTAGGAACCATCTTTGCAGCGAATGCGATGTTCTGTGATATAGAAAGGAGTTTTCTTGGCAAAATGGTCTTGAACGGCTTGCATCACCCATCCCAAATCATCGGGATGTACCAGATTAGCCCATGCGTCTACAGTGTTTTGGATTTCGTGGTCTTCATAGCCCAGGATTTCCTTCGAGCGACTAGACAAGAATATCTCGTTGGTTTGAACATTCCAATCCCAAATGCCGTCATTATTCCCGCGTACAGACAGTTCCCAGCGTTCTTCACTTTGACGTAGTGCTGCTTCTGCTTGTTTGCGGTCAGCAATATTTCGGGCAATCTTTGAGGCTCCAATTATATTCCCTGTTTCGTCTTTAATGGGGGAGACACTCATCGATACATCGATTAATGTTCCATCTTTCCTCAGCCTCTTTGTATCGTAGTGTTTGATGCGTTCTCCTCGCTGGATTTGGGTGAGAATTTGGTTTTCCTCATCTCGATAGTCTGCGGGAATCAGTTTTCTCCCTGATTGCCCTACTATTTCGGCCGCTGTATAGCCAAAAATTTTTTCTGCTCCTACATTCCAACTTGTAACTACACCCTCTAAATCTTTGCTGATAATGGCATCTTCGGAATATTCAACGATCGCAGCTAGTCGAGCGATCGCAATTTCTGCCTGTTGCCGCTGGTGAATTTCCCATTGCCACTGGCGATTTGCTTTTTTGAATTTATCGACTTCGCGATAACTAACTTGTGCTAGATACACGACTAATATAAGCAACCCGACTAAAATTAAGCCACCACTTAACACAACTATTGGTAAATAAAAATCACCATTTTTTATTAACTCTAAAGTTGGATAAACATCTATTCGCCAGTCTACACTGTAGGCTTTCACTACAACTGTTTTAGGTTGTAAGTTGTGAGATAAAATCTCTTGACCGTAGATCAAATCGGTGCCAGCATAGATAGCCACCTTGTACCCATGTGGCACTTTTAAAATACTGTCAAATAGACTTTGAAAAGGAAAAATTCCGACAATAAACCCATCAAATCGTTCACCTACAAATAAAGGAAAACTTGCTAGAAATCCTTGACCCCCTTGAACAAGTGAAATATTGCGACTTAAGATAGGTTGACGCAAATCACGAGCTACTTGCAAAGTGATTTTGCGAGGCAGTTCCCGATTAAAATCTAAGTTTTGCGCTGCCTCATTCCCAGCCCGCGGCACAACCGATCGCACTTTAAAGGATGGATCGACTAATGCGATCGCCTGATAACCGTAGAAATCCTTTACATAAGCATCAGCATCGGCTTCCCAAAGAGCCTTTGGTGTACCGCCATTGGCTTGCCAGCGATCAGCCATTTGCCGGAGTGTCAGCACCCGAATTGATAATCCTTCGCTCAGTTGTGACTGAATCGCACTGGCTTGCTGCTGAATTAACTGCTCGATGTGAATTTGTCCATTGATGGTTAGCTGTTGCCACGTAAGTAAAACAGCAAGAGCAGCCAGCACACCAAGCAAAAGAGGTAGCAATCGTTTAAGTGGTGTTTGGTCTAAACTTATAATTACTTTGCGTCGAGGGATTACCATAAATTAAGCGATAGATGAATAGAGGTGTCTTCACTTTTTTGGGCTATAATTGGGTAATTTAATTATGCAAGAAAACGAAGTTTTTAGCCTAAAAACCTGTTAGCGATAAGGCCCTCTCTAAACTTTATACCCTAAGTTGATCTGTTAAATTCCATCGGTAAAGAATGTTGTTCCTTCACCCCTAGCCCTTCAACTAGATTTATAGAAGGCTATGACCCACCTCTGTTCAGATTATAAATAGGTATTGTTTGCCAACATTGACGACAAAACCAGTAGAGTTGGCGATCGCAAACTTGATGCAGCATTTGATTCGAGCAGCCGGGGCAGTGTGTCATAAAGACCTATTTTTTAACTAAAGGGTATTTCACTCTTGTTGCAAAGTGCTGTAAGCTCGCTTGAAGCAACCATAACCCAACTCTAGAAAAAAATAAAGATTTGGTAAAGAATATAAAACGGTTAAGGAAAAGATACAAGTTTAAACATTCCGTAATAAAATTAAGATCGCAGAAAATTTTTATCCGACAATACGCACCTTGTAATGTCCCATCTGGTTTGTTATAATTCTACACTATTCAGATGCAGCTTTTGAGACCCATTCCTACATAAAATGGTTTTCCTGTGCCCTGTTCCTTGATTTATCGGAGAGTCTAAATCACAGCCCAATACATTGGCAGTTTGAACAGGAACCATAGCTGGAGCGAGGGGGTTCACTATCACTGATGGTAGGTAATATTGACAGTTTTAATTAATGGTTGACTAGAGCAAGGTAATAAGTTGTTAAACCAATTATGGCCCAAAACTTCTTGGGATATTCTCAATGAAAGCAGCCAAGCTAGAAATTGAAGTTGGGAGCTAGGAGGAAAGAGGAAGAAGAAGGAACGAGGAAGAAGTGTTTTTACAGATATGAGAGGCTCCCCACTTCTTTGTGTGTATAACCCGTAAAGGTGAATAAGAAAGGATTTAGGTAGTTAACATTTCGTGATCAATGGCGTCGAACGATGATCAACTGCACGTTATCCAATAGCGATCGCCAGCGTAGTTATTGATGATAGCCGATCGCAGCGCAAAGCAATTGGGTGATCGAGTCGGCTTTGCGGTTTTGGCTGTGCCAGCTTTTTTGGGGCTGATATAGCAATCCTTGCAGGAGTCGTAAATTTTTTACCCCACCCCACCCCTCCTCGAACTCGCTCGCTCGGAAGTAAGAAATTGACAAATGATTTAGGATTGGTATAGTGCTGTTGGTACTTCAGCAAATTTATCTGAATCCGCGCGATTTTGAAGCAGGAGTCTTAGAAATCAAAAAAGGGCTGCCGGGGCTGTTTTGGGTTCCTTTAGATACTTTAGGGTTGATTGGGGCTGGCTATGGGATTTTTCCTTAATTGCCTTTGACGAGACGCAAAAACGGAGACAAGCCCCGGCTCCTGTTGTGGAGAGATAAAAATTTTAGACTCTTTTTCCCGCTCTCAGATTCATCTGTGGAGTAAATCTAAAATCTCAAATCCTTCGACTGAGCGCTCACACCGAAGTCTCAAATCTCCAATCGACTGACTTCCACAGAAGTGCGATCGCATTTGACAGCTAGATTCTTATATTTTACCCGTGGGTGATGGGGAGTGACGCGATCGCAACCCTGATTTTTGAGAGGCAAGTTCGATCGCATCGGCATCTTAACCCTGATGTTTGCAGTGATTTTTTCTTCACTGTTTGCCCCATTGGTATTGTTCGGAAATGGGCATAGGGGATTGCTAGGAATGACTTTATGGGGTATAGGTATGGGAGTCGAGGAATCGATTTTGAAAGCAGCTGCAGCTCAACTCGTGCCTGCAAACAACAGAGGTTCCGCCTATGGGGTCTTTAACACAGGCTATGGCTGATCATGATTTCTGGGCAGTTGGGCGATGATAATTTTGTACCATCGCTCAATTATTTTGCTGGTTGTATTTTCAGTTTCGATCCAACTCTCTACTTTTCCAGTCTTGTTGGGGGTAAAAAAAGCGATCGTCTATCACAAAAATTGACCGAATACTCGGTAGTCATACCATTTTTGATTTTCGATTGAGAATGACGGACAACGAGAGCATCTCAATGAAAGCAGCCCAGCTAGAAATAGGAGGTAGGAGTTACGAGCCAGGAGCCAGGAGGAAAGAGTCAGAAGGAAGGAGCCAGAAAAAGTGTTTTTACAAATATGAGATGCTCCCACGGACTGCATCATTGTTTGGGCTTGCCTGCCGTTGCATTATTTTACGAAACAGGTATCAATTAGCCGTTATCAGTTGTCAGTTTCCCCGAGTTTTTAACTAATGACTACAGACTGCGGACTACAGACTACTGACTAACAACTAAATTTAAACTCAACATAGGAGGTTTGATTGTGGTATTTAAAACAACAACAGAGGGTATCATTACTTTAGAAGGAGTTAGCAAGGCTTACCAACAGCCCAACGGTCAAAAAATCTCTATTTTAGAGCCAATTAATTTAGAGATAAGAACGGGCGAAATAGTAGCTTTGCTAGGCCCCTCCGGTTCAGGAAAATCAACATTAATGCGGATGATTGCCGGACTTATTCCGCCCACAGAAGGTCAAGTTCTTTACCACAATCGTCCTTTAGTCGGCTTAAACCCGGGAGTGGCAATTGTATTTCAAAACTTTGCCCTTTATCCCTGGCTGACGGTACTAGAAAATGTAGAATTAGGCTTAAAAGCTAAAGGAGAATTGCCCGAACTGCGCCTGCAAAAAGCCTTGCAGATGATTGACATTATCGGTTTAGACGGATTTGAGAATGCTTATCCGAAAGAACTTTCCGGAGGAATGCGGCAGCGGGTGGGATTTGCTAGAGCTTTGGCGGTGGAACCCGAATTGCTTTGCATGGATGAACCGTTTTCAGCTTTAGACGTGCTGACAGCAGAAAACTTGCGGTTTGAGTTATTAGATTTGTGGCTGGAAAAAAAGATTCCGACTCAAGCTGTGTTAATCGTAACTCACGGGATTGAGGAAGCGGTAATTTTAGCCGATCGCGTTATAGTCTTAGGCCGCAACCCGGGGCGAATTCGCGCCGAATTGACGGTGACTTTGCCGCACTACCGCGATCGCAAAACTCCCGAATTTCAAGCTCTCGTAGACCAAGTTTACAAAATTCTCACTAATCCCGAATTGAGCTGCGAAACAGTGACAGCACCGGCTGAAAGTGTCGCTGCTGTGTCTCAACCTCAAGCCCCTCAAAGCGCTAAATACCAATCTCTGCCGCAGGTGCGAACCGGTGCGATCGCAGGTCTGTTGGAACTCTTGGAAGACCGCAAGGAGAAAGACCTCTACCGCCTCGGTCAAGAATTAATGTTAGAGGTTGACGACATTTTGCCGATCGTGGAAGCAGCAAAATTAATGGAATTTCTGGTAATCCAAGAAGGCGACCTCCTTTTAACTCCAGTTGGCATTCAGTTTATTGCCGGCGGCATTGACCAGCGCAAACAAATTGTTCGTACCCAAATTCTCAACAATACTCGCCTGGTACAGCAAATTTCTCGAATGCTTCAGGCCAAGCGCAATCACCGCATTTCTGAAGAGTTGATTTTGGATATTCTAGAAGCCCACTTTAGCCCCCAAGAAGCAATGCGGCAATTGAAAACTGCTATTGACTGGGGTCGCTATGCAGAGTTATACAGTTACGATGAACCGGGCGGTGAAATCTTCTTAGAATCTGAAGTCAGTAGTCAGTGGTCAGTAGTCAGTGATCAGTAGTCATGAGTAATTAGTTATGAGTTATTTACTAGCAAGGAGCAATTAACAATTACCCGATGCCCTTGCCCTCCGCCCCCCAATTCTAACTTCCAAATTTCCAATTACCTTTTTCCCAATTACCAATAACTACTTCGTATGACAAGACCTCTAACACCGGCAAATAAAACTTTAGAAAGGTCAGCGTGGACTTGGCAAGATGGCTTGCTGATTCTAGCAATCTTCTCTCTAATTTTGGCCATTGTCCAAACAGCTTCTCAATTCACCAGTGACTACAACCCAAATTTCAAAATTGAGACTACCCTAAATGTCTTGCCAGCATATACAGTCCAGAGTCTCTTACGCATGGTAGCCGCCTATTTTTTATCGCTGCTGTTTACCCTAGTTTATGCTTATTCTGCTTACCGCTTTGCCCTGGCAGCAAAAATTTTAATTCCCTTGTTAGACATTTTGCAGTCGATTCCGGTTTTATCTTTTTTGCCTGGAGTTGTTTTAGCGCTAGTTACTTTATTTCCAGGTCAAAGAATCGGCGTAGAACTCGCATCGATTATCTTAATATTTACTGGGATGACTTGGAATATGACTTTTAGTTTCTATCAGTCACTTTCCGGCATTCCGCAAGAACTTAAGGAAGCTGCTCAAGTTTATCGGCTCAATGCTTGGCAGCAGTTCTGGACATTAGAATTGCCTGCTGGGGCGATCGGACTGGTGTGGAACAGCGTCATGTCAGTGGCGGGCGGCTGGTTCTTTTTGATTGCGATCGAATCTTTTACCTTGGGGGACAAAAACTTTAATTTGCCCGGACTCGGTTCCTATTTGGGCAAGGCAGCCAATGAAGGCAATTTTGGGGCGATAGGCTGGGGTTTGGCAGTATTAATTAGTGTGATTATAGCCATAGACTTTTTCATCTGGCAGCCTTTGATTGCTTGGGTAGAAAAGTTTAAATATCAATCCGTGGAAGCTACCAATGTACCGCAGTCAAATGTGTTAGATTTTTTCAGGCGCTCGGCGACGCTGCGGGTTTTGAAGGCGCGTATTTCGCCGATAAGCGACAGTTTTGATCGTGGTTTGGCAAGAGCTTTTGCACCTGTTTATTTACCAGCAAATCCTCGCCAACGAAGCCGCATCGGAAATTGGATAAATTGGATATTTGTCAGCGGGTTTGCCGTCATTGTGCTTTGGGGAACTTGGGAAGCGGTGCTGCTGCTGCGGTTGCTGAGTTTGTCTGACTGGCAAAAAGTCATGACAGGTGCATTTTTCACAGCTCTGCGCGTCATTTGCGCGCTATTTTTATCGCTATTGTGGACAGTGCCAGTCGGAGTGGCGATCGGTCGAAATCCACGTTTAGCTCAAATTTTGCAGCCCTTAGTACAAATAGCTGCTTCTGTACCGGCAACTGCTTTGTTTCCCGTATTGCTACTAGCTTTAATTCACGCTGGAGGCGGCTTGCAAATTGGTTCGGTGGCGCTGATGATGTTGGGTACAATGTGGTATTTACTGTTTAATGTTATTGCGGGCGCTCAAGCCATACCTTCTGAGTTATTTGAAGCTGCACAAGTTTACAAACTATCCCTAATCCAGCGCTGGCAAACTTTAATTCTACCGGGAATTTTCCCCTACTTAATCACAGGAATTATTACAGCAGTTGGCGGTGCTTGGAATGCAAGTATTGTCAGCGAGTATGTGCAGTTTAAAGGTCAAATTGTTACTACAGAAGGTTTGGGAGAAACTATTTCTCAGGCTACGGCATCTGGGAATTTTGCCTTGCTGTTGGCGGCTACTTCTGTGATGTCGTTGTTGGTTGTATTGACTAACCGTTTGGTGTGGCGGCCACTTTACCGTTTGGCACAAGAAAAATATCAATTGTTGGTTTAAGTAAATCAATATAAAAAACACCATACCAAAAAACCGGTTTCGAGAATACATCTTGGTTTGGTGGTGAAGCCTCCACAAAGAGACTGGATTGCTAACCCGCGGGTATAAATCGTATAACTGCAACCAGTGGCGTCAATAGGCTCTAAACTGGATTCAGGAAGGCGCGCAGCACAGGTTTAGGAGGGTCATCAGTGACAGAAAAAAGTTATCAATCGTCTTCTCTACCCACCTACGCGCGAAAGGAACTGCGGGAATTAGTTCGATCGCAGTTAAGGGCCCTGTTGGAAGAAGGAGACTTTAAAGGAGCAAAAGCGATTTTGCATCCGGTGCAGGAAGCCGACATAGCTGAAGCTATCGAAGGTCTGCCAGAAACCATGCAAGTAATAGCTTTCCGCTTGCTTTCCAAAGACGAAGCAATCGCAGTTTACGAATATCTCGACTCCAGCGTTCAGCAGTCCCTCTGCGAAAAATTTAAACGCCAAGAAGTCCTCGATATTGTAGACAAAATGTCCCCGGACGATCGAGCTAAACTGTTTGACGAACTGCCGGCAATATTAGTCCGTCGCCTGTTGGGTGAATTGAGCCCGACGGAACGAGAAGCAACGGCCCAACTGTTGGGTTACGAAGCCAGTACCGCCGGTCGGATTATGACCCCGGAATATATTTCTCTCAAAGAAAGCTTTACCGTCGCCCAAGCTTTAGACCGAATTCGCTCTTTGGCTAAAACTACCGAAACAATTTATGCTCTTTACGTCACCGACGCCGGACGCAGCTTGACAGGTATTTTATCTTTGCGCGATTTAGTCACTTCCCCCCTCGACAAAACAGTCGGCGAAATTATGACCCGCGAAGTAGTTTCTGTTCAAACAGGAACGGATCAAGAAGAAGTCGCTAGGCTGATCCAGCGTTACGATTTTTTAGCTGTGCCCGTTGTAGACCGCGAACAGCGTCTCGTCGGCATCATTACAGTTGACGACGCGATCGACATTTTAGAACAAGAAGCCGCCAAGGATATTTATACCTTGGGCGGCGTCCAGTCCGGCGGCGACAATTATTTTCAGACCGATTTAATTACCGTTGCCCGGAAAAGGGTCGTGTGGCTGTTTGTTCTGCTTTTAACTAATACTGTCACCGGCGCAATTATTAGAGCTCAAGAAGATATCTTGCACCAAGTAGTCGCCCTAGCAGCCTTTATTCCCCTGCTAACTGGCACTGGAGGCAATGTCGGAGCTCAGTCCTCAACTGTTGTAATTCGCGGTTTGAACACTGATGAAATTACAGCAATGGGCCCGTTTCAAGTAATTGTTCGCGAGGGGATGGCGGGAGCGCTGCTAGGAGCTATATTGGGGACTGTAGCGACGGTCTGGGCTTACACTCTGCAAGGAAGTTTAGCAGTGGCACTCGCGGTGGGAGTGAGTTTGTTTGCGATCGCAATTTTAGCTTCTATTGCCGGTTCAGCTCTGCCGTTTCTATTTCGTTCTTTGGGTTTAGACCCCGCTTTAATGTCTGCTCCTTTTATTACCACCGCAGTTGATGTCCTCGGAGTCTTGATTTATTTCACTTTAGCTCGACTAATTTTGCAGATTTAATATATTTAATTAGAGGGCTGTGAATAAAAAACTTAATCTGTTTTTGACCACTGCTAAACTCGGGGTCTACGTGCGATTCCATACCGGATAGCTGCGCTCGCGCTTACTTTATTTTTATCCGCATATTTGCACCAGTTGAAAAAAAGAATGCAACTATAGGCCCGTGCTCCCCACTCCGAGCTTCATCAGTCATTCCAAATCTAAAATCTAAAATCTAAAATCTAAAATGGTATTAGCCTATGTCATCATCCAATTCACCCACCAAAATCCAAAATTCCAAGTCGAGCAATTTGTTAGAAACTGCTGAATTGGTTTTTATTGCTGCCTCTGCTGTGGGATTAGCTGTTAGTTTGGTTTGGGGCCAGAGCGTTTATGCTCAAGTGCCTGTAGTGATTTCGTTGGTGTTGAATTTTGTGAACCGGCAGAAGCTGCACAGGCAAGTTAAAGCAAGTACGGCGGCCACGTTCGATCGCGTAAATCAACAAGCAGCTACTACCGATCGCGCGATCGAGCAATTGCAACTTGCTGTAAATGCTTTAGACGAAGCTCTTGCTCAAACATCTCGCGAAAATCTCAATGTTGCGCCTGGAGAAAACGTACACTCTCTAATTTCAGCAATTGAGAACCTGCGCCAGCGACTAATAATTTTAGAAAAAACTATTAAAATGATTCAAAGCGAGATTGAAATCACCAGCCGCCAATTCAAACAGCGACCGGAGTTGCAACAAGTCGAAACTTTGACCACAATAATTCTAGACTTGCAGCAGTTTATCAACGAACTGCCACAGTGGGGCAGTTTGCAGCAGCGGCAGCTAACAGAACTTCAGCAAAAAGTAGACAATGCTTTGGCTGAGCTCTCAGAAGAAATTGCTGTCATTCCCAACCGCGTGCAAGAGGCGCTAGCTAGTCGCGGTGGGGAAATTAACCCACAGTTTGGTTCGGGTTTGAATGTCGCTCAAAAGAATGGTTATCGACCTAAAATCCAGAATGAGAAAATTCGCCATAAATATCCCAGAGCTTATGTCAAGTGGAGTCAGGATGAAGACGAAAATTTGAAGAAAGAATATGCTAGCGGTCAACAAATTGACGAATTAGCTCAGAGATTTCAGCGACAGCCTAGTGCCATTCGTTCGCGATTACACAAGTTAGGATTAATCGAATAATGGTAATTGGTAATTTGTAATTTGTAACAGAAAACAGTCAACAGTCAACAGTCAACAGTCAACAGTCAACAGTCAACTGACAACTGACAAATAACAAAACGATCGCCCTTTTTTTCAAAAGAGCGATCGCTTTGTTTCTGTATTCAGTACCTGCTGCCAACAGCAGACCACTAACATCACATCTCAAGGCTTTATAGCCTTGGTCTACCTCATTTTAGAAATCTTGGGGTAACAAAGAACTTAAACGCTCCAACAAAGGATCGGAATTCCGAGGAGGAGCAACCTCAGCGTCAGACACTACATTATCATCCGCCACAGACTCAGACTCAATCGGGCCAGGCTCTACTACTTTTGAAACTGGGGCAAAAGAAACTTGAGCAAACTTACTGTTAACACTCCCCTGCAACTGATCCAACTGCGCGCTGAGTTGACTAAGGTGATGTTCCAGTCCCTCCAAACGGCTTAATTCCTCTGCCGAAACATTGTGCTCAAACTCAGCAAATTTGACCACAAGTTCAGCAATACGCTGTTCCAACCGCTGAAAGCTCTGTGTAGAGCTAGCAGACTCAGATACAGACAAAAACTGCCACAAAGCTTGCTTGCAGAGATTGCTGAAAGTCTGATACTTCGTGAAAGCCAACTCTTTTTCAATAGCGGCCAGCAAAGTTTGATCCGCAGCATCTTCCGTAAACGCCACCGAGAAATTCGCCTTATTTTTTGCCCACAGTGCCATAGGGTTCAAGCCTTAATGCGTTACTTTATCGTGGCTAGCTGAGCCTCAGCATAAATAAACTGTCCCAAAGCATTAGCTTTCCGGGAAGGCTGAGCCAAGTGAGCCTTAAGATTGGCGTCTTTAAGCAAAGGTTGCAACACCTCCCAGAAAAACTCGCCGCCCCCGCCAGTCAGAACCACATCCGTCACACGTTCCGGTAGCCACTGCACCAAACGTTCGGACAGTTCGTTAGCGAAAGCCTCTCGCAAATCCTTAATAATCGGATCTAAATTAGTCGGCTTAGTCGCTCCTCTGGGACGGTAAAAACGCTGGCCCTCGGGTTTATTCACCGCTTCCAGTAAAGACAGAGATTGAGGGTCTGCTCCCGGAATCTTTGAGGCAACTTGTTCGTAGAACTTGTTCATTGCGAAGGAATCGCTCTTAGAAGCCGCCCGGGCGAACCGGAAACGATCGACCATTAACAAATCGGTAGTTTGGTGTCCGATATCAACAACAGCCACCGACAGTTCCGGCAATTCCGGCGTAAACTCCTTGTTATCTTGAGCCTCGCACCAAATCAGGCTGCCGAACCCTTCCGGCATCACCCAAACGTGACTGATATTAATATCCACACGCTCGCCCCGGTACACCACAACGTGGGGAGAGCGAAGTTGGCTGATAATCTCTTCCTTTTCCTTCTCAAACTGATCCTGCGAATAAAACGGCAAACCCAGCACAACAGCTATGTCGCCCTTCATCTGGAAATATCCAGCACAGGAAAAGACCTTAACCAAAGCATCTACTACTTTCGACTGGTCAGCGCCACCGAGATTAGCGCCAAAATCTGCAGCCAATTGACCGATCGCGTACCCCTTGCCCTGGTACTCCAGCCACATATCCAACAGAGGGTCTGTTGCTTTCGACTCAAAGCTGCCACCCCGCACCTTTTCCACGGGCATAGTAGCCACGTTGGCAGGGATGAAAACAACGCTACTCGGGTTGCGACTCACGCAAGCTTTAGTTGCCGTCCGACCCAAATCTGCACTAATAATCGATTTGTTAGAAGCGACTTTAGTCTGCTGGGTCAGCATAGCCGAATTAGGAACAAGCTGTCTAGTTGTCATTGAAATGTGTTACCTCACTGAGCCTCACCATTATCATGCCTTATCCCTTGACACTGCCACGCTTAAAGACAGTGGGTTTTGCGGCGATTCTTCTAACTCTACCTAGATCGGTATCGAAATCAGCACCAAACATTATATTCGGGACGATCGCCCTTACAGTAACTAACCTAACTTTTTCTGGAGCGATCGTCCTGGAAGCTCTGTTGCCTGAGAGTGCATTGTTAAGTTAAATTTAGTTAAGATTCTGAGTGTAAACTTTTGTCGCACTTCTCCGACACCGCGATCTTACCCGATCTGTCCCCAATTCAAGGCATCCGCATTTATGAAAATTTCTTGGCGAACTATACTACTTTGGACTTTACCTGCCTTAGTCATCGGCTTTTTCTTGTGGCAGGGGGCCTTTGCCCCATCCCCCGCTGAAATGAGCAAGAACACCGCCAGCACCCGCCTGAGCTACGGTCGATTCTTAGATTACTTAAACGCCGGTCGAGTGACCAGCGTTGACCTTTACGACGGAGGTCGGACGGCTATTGTCCTAGCAGTCGATCCCGAACTGGACAATCACGAGCAGCGGTGGCGGGTAGACTTGCCCTCAAATGCCCCGGAACTGGTTTCTAGACTCAGAGACTCCAAAATCAGCTTCGACACTCACCCACTACGCAACGACGGCGCTGTCTGGGGACTTTTAGGCAATCTAGTATTTCCCCTCTTGTTAGTAGGAGGGCTGTTTTTCCTCTTCCGCCGCGGTGGCAACGTGCCAGGGGGTCCGGGCCAAGCGATGAACTTTGGCAAATCCAAAGCTCGCTTTCAAATGGAAGCTAAAACAGGCGTACTGTTCGACGACGTAGCAGGAGTTGAGGAAGCCAAAGAAGAACTACAAGAAGTAGTAACATTCCTCAAAAAACCCGAACGCTTCACCGCAGTCGGGGCGAAGATTCCCAAAGGCGTGCTGCTAGTTGGCCCTCCCGGAACCGGTAAAACCCTGCTGGCAAAAGCGATCGCAGGCGAAGCCGGCGTGCCTTTCTTCAGCATCTCCGGTTCAGAATTTGTGGAAATGTTCGTCGGTGTCGGCGCTTCCCGCGTTCGGGACTTGTTCAAGAAAGCTAAAGAAAATGCTCCTTGCATCATCTTTATCGATGAAATCGATGCAGTCGGCCGCCAGCGTGGCGCCGGTATCGGCGGCGGTAACGACGAACGGGAACAAACCCTGAACCAGTTGCTGACCGAAATGGACGGTTTTGAGGGCAATACTGGCATTATCATCATTGCTGCCACGAACCGCCCCGACGTGCTCGACTCAGCGCTGCTGCGTCCGGGGCGTTTTGACCGCCAAGTTAGTGTAGATACGCCGGATATCAAAGGCCGCTTGGAAATTTTGGAAGTTCACGCGCGCAACAAAAAGCTGTCTGCGGAGATTTCTTTGGACGCCATCGCCCGCCGCACTCCTGGTTTTACGGGCGCAGATTTGGCTAACTTGCTCAACGAAGCTGCTATTTTAACTGCCCGTCGCCGCAAAGAAGCGATTACGATGCTCGAAGTTGACGATGCAGTCGATCGCGTGGTAGCAGGTATGGAAGGCACTCCTTTGGTGGACAGCAAGAGCAAGCGCTTGATTGCTTACCACGAAATCGGCCACGCGATCGTCGGTACAATCATTCAAGCCCACGATCCAGTTCAAAAAGTTACCTTAGTTCCTCGCGGACAGGCCCGCGGCTTGACTTGGTTCATGCCCAGCGAAGACCAAGGTTTGATTTCTCGATCGCAAATTTTAGCCCGGATTAGCGGTGCTTTGGGTGGCCGCGCAGCCGAAGAAGTAGTTTTCGGCGATGCCGAAGTAACCACCGGTGCCGGCAACGACTTGCAGCAAGTAAGCGGCATGGCGCGCCAAATGGTGACTCGCTACGGGATGTCTACCTTGGGCCCGATCGCCCTGGAAGCCCAGCAAAGCGAAATTTTCCTCGGCCGCGACTACACAGCGCGATCGGAATATTCCGAAGAAATAGCCTCTCGGATTGACGGACAAGTTCGATCGATTGTCGATCATTGCTACGACGACGCCCGCCGAATTATTCGCGAAAATCGCACCGTGATCGATCGCTTAGTCGATTTGTTGATCGAAAAAGAAACCATCGACGGCGAAGAGTTGCGCCTAATCGTCTCTGAATACACTTTTGTTCCTGAAAAAGAACAATACGTTCCTCAGCTTTAAGACTGGTTTAAAGATTAGGGACACGGCAATGCCGTGTCTTTAAAAAGTAGGGACGTAGCACTATTTCCACGTCCCTACTTTTTTATTAAACTGTCAATAATATTAAACCGCCCCTAAACGCCAATTAACGCAGATGAATACTACATTTGCCCTACATACTAAGAATTCGCCATTTTTTTTAATAGCAGCTTTTATTTTTGTTGGTGTCAATACTTTGAGCGCCGGCGCCGAAAAATTAAGATGTTTTGTAGATATTTGCCTCGACCCTAGCAGCGTTGAATTAAGTAAATCCGATATTCCCGGTGCTCCCTCTTATCCAGTCAGAATTATTTTAGGAACTCAACAGTTTAGTAACGAGAAATTGTTGGCGCAAATGGAAGTTAACTGCCAGCAGCGACAGTTTAGAACTGTCAGAGTTAGTGAAGATGGCGAAAATTGGTCGAATTTCGATCCGAGATGGACTTTAGTCGATCGCAACTCATCTTTGTCTGGGCTGGTTGACTATACTTGTCAATTGGCGATCGCAGAACAAGAGAATAAATAAGTAGACCCAGAAAAAAAACAGATCGCCTATATCTTCAACCCTGGGCTTGCGGGTGCAAGTCTGACAAGCAGCGCTTGAAACCGCCGAATGTTAATATTAAATTCAATCTAAAATCTAAAATCTAAAATCTAAAATCGGATGACAAACCCCACCGAATACCGGCAAAGACGCGAACAGTTAATGGCAAAAATTGGCAGCGGGACGGCGATATTTCACAGCGCGCCCGCAGCCGTAATGCACAACGATGTAGAATACGCATACCGACAAGATAGCGATTTTTTCTACTTGACCGGTTTCAACGAAGCTGCGGCGGTAGCAGTGCTCGCGCCGCACCACGAAGAACACAAATTTGTGTTGTTTGTGCAGCCAAAAGACTTGGAAAAAGAAACTTGGCACGGTTATCGCGCCGGAGTAGAAGGCGCTAAAGAACTTTACGGCGCGGATGAAGCTTTCCCCATCGCCGAACTTGCGGAAAAACTGCCGAAATATTTAGAAAAAGCCGATCGCATATACTATCACTTCGGGCGCGATCGTAGTTTCGACCAAACAGTCCTCAATCACTGGCAGCGCTTGATGGCAACCTACCCAAAACGCGGCACAGGCCCGACAGCAATCGAAGATTCCAACATCATTTTACACCCGATGCGGCTGGTGAAAAGCGAAACAGAATTAGCATTAATGCGAAAAGCGGCTAATATCTCAGTTGCAGCGCACAACCGCGCCCAAGAATTCGCTAAACCGGGCAGATACGAATATGAAATTCAAGCTGAAATAGAACATACTTTTGGCTTAAATGGCTGCACTCCGGCTTACCCTTCAATTGTTGCATCCGGTTACAATTCCTGCGTCCTCCACTACATCGAAAATAACCGCCAAATGCAGGAAAACGATTTGCTGCTAATAGATGCCGGTTGTGCTTGCGGGTACTACAACGCCGATATTACTCGCACGTTTCCCGTTAGTGGCCAATTTACAACAGAACAACAGATAATTTATGACTTAGTTTTGCAAGCACAATTGCAGGCAATTAGTCAAGTATCTCCGGGAAATCCTTACAGCAAAATTCATGAAACGGCAGTGCGCGTTTTGGTGGAAGGTTTAATGGATTTAAAACTTTTGGTGGGGGACATTGAAGAGATAATTAAAGAAGAGAAATACAAGCCATTTTATATGCACCGTACTGGTCATTGGCTGGGATTGGACGTGCACGATGTCGGCGTTTATCAATACGGCGAAAATCCGCAAGTTTTGCAGGCAGGACAAGTGCTGACGGTGGAACCGGGGATTTATATTTCTCCTTATATTAAACCCGTTGAAGGACAGCCGGAGGTTCCTGAAAAATGGCGCGGTATTGGCGTGAGAATTGAAGATGATGTTTTGGTGACATTGGAAAGTCATGAAGTCTTGACGGCTGGAGTTCCTAAATAAAGGAAGAAGGAAGAAGTCAGGAAAGATTCTGACTAATTAAGTTGGCAGTAAAGGCTTGAGTTTTGTTAGTATTGGCTTGAAAAAGCTCAAGTCTGCAACTGCCAAACAAAGAGCCATTATGTGTATTGATCCTACAAAGGGCGATCGACCTCTGGAAACCTGCGAAGCATTAGTAGCAGAGCAAAAAGGAAAAATTCGGCAACTTGAAGAGGATTTGCAGCAGCAGAGAGAATTGTGCCAGAAATTAGAAGCACAACTCAAAGCAGTAGAGAATGCTGGCTTTTGGGGTTCCGCAACGGAATCTGATATCACCGAGGACGATCGCATTCAGTTAATCGCATCTCTGGAAAAAAGCCAGGAAATGTACCGAACTCTCATCAAACATTATCCGAATGGTTCGGTGTTTTTGTTCGATCGCGATTTGCGCTACACTCTGGTTGACGGTCA
The DNA here is from genome assembly GCF_036700885.1 of Microcoleus sp. S13_B4. Classification (NCBI taxonomy): domain Bacteria; kingdom Bacillati; phylum Cyanobacteriota; class Cyanophyceae; order Oscillatoriales; family Microcoleaceae; genus Microcoleus; species Microcoleus sp. S13_B4. The sequence goes on along the minus strand of NZ_JAUBPU010000058.1, from coordinate 5,724 downwards.
AGGTTTGGCAGTAGTTGGTTTGTCCAAAGAACTGTTGGAAGGCAAAACATTGTGGGAAGTATCGCCACCTGAAGATTGGACACTTTTTGAGGCTAAATATCGCGCGGCTTTGGCAGGAAAAGAGAATACTTTTGAATATAAATACGGCAATCGCATTTATTCAACAACAATTGCTCCCGTCAAAAACGACCGGGAAGAAATTTTTGCAGGAATGGTCGTTACTCAAGATATTACCGAAAAAAAACAGGCTGAAATAGCGCTGGAAGAAATCAAAAATCAGCTAGAAATTAAATATCAAAAGCGCACTGAAGACTTGAAAAAAGCCAACGAGCAATTGCGGGAAGAAATTCTCTCTCGCTGGCGCGCCGAAAAAGCTCTGCGGGAAAGCCAGGAACAGCTAGAATTGTTTTTCTCTCAATCTTTAGAGGGCTTTTTCTTTATGATGCTGGACGAACCAGTGCACTGGGATGATACAGTTGACAAAGAAAAAGTCTTGGATTACATATTTGGTAACGGGCGGGTAACGAAGGCAAATGATGCTTTGATAGCTCAATACGGGGGTACTAGGGAAGAGTTTATTGGTCGGACGCTTTACTCTTTCTTATCGCACAACTTGACTGGCGGCAGAGAGATAATAAGGCAATTTTTTAATGCTGGCAGAATTAACATAGAAAATGAAAATCGCAAGTTTGATGGGGTTCCCGTTTGGGTAGAAGGCGACTATAGTTGTATTTACGATTCCCACGGCAGAATCGTGGGATATTTTGGCGTGCAGCGCGATATTAGCGATCGCAAAAAAGCAGAAGCAACCCTCAGAGATAGCGAAGAACGCTTTCGGGCAACCGTCGAACAAGCGGCAGTCGGCATTACCCACCCTGACCAAACAGGCCGCTATTTGCGAGTCAATCAAAAATTCTGCGAGATAGTGGGATATAGTGCGAGCGAACTGCTGTCGCGAACTTGGATGGACGTTACTTACCCAGAAGATATAGAGGCAGATTTAGAACAAACCCAGCAATTATTTGCCGGTAAAATTGACAGTTTTAAAATGGAAAAACGCTTGGTGCACAAAGACGGCAATGTAGTTTGGGTAAATATTTCAGTATCGCTAATCAAAGAACCGCTGAGTGGGGCAATTTATAATGTAGTAGTGACAGAAGATATTAGCGATCGCAAAGAAACAGAAGCAGCGCTGAAAGAAAGCGAAGAAAGGTTCCGACAGCTAGCAGAAAACATTGAAAGCGTATTTTGGATGGTAAATGTTCAACCCCAAAAAATTATTTATATCAGTCCGGGTTACGAAAAGATTTGGGGCAGAAGCTGCGCTGATTTGTATGCTTCCGGGCGCTTTTTTGCAGATTCCCTCCATCCACAAGATCGGGAGCGCGTTATTGCTAATTTAACTAGAAAAATTGAGTCGGAAGACGAGATAGAATATCGAATTGTCAGGCCGGACGGCAAAATTCGCTGGATTCGCGATCGGGCTTTTCCGATTAGAAATCAATCGGGTAAAGTTTACCGCATCGTTGGCATTGCAGTAGATATTACCGCACGCAAACAGGCAGAAAAAACCATCCGTGAAAATGAAGAACGCTTCCGCCAGTTAGCCGAAAATATCCAAGATTCCTTCTGGCTAATGTCTGCTGAATTCACAGATTTATTGTATCTGAGTCCAGCTTACGAACAAATTTGGGGGCGCAGTCGCGAAGAACTCTATGCTGAGCCCTTAAAAATGATGGAGTGGGTGCATCCAGAAGATAAACACCTGTTGCAAGAAGCAATTGGGCGACTGTTGCAGGGCGAGTCCACCAGTACCGAATATCGCATTTTTCGGCCAGATGGCGCAATTCGCTGGGTGTGCGATCGAGCTTTTCCCATTTACGACGAATCGGGCCAAATTTACCGCATCGCCGGTATTTGCGAAGATATCAGCGATCGCAAATTTACCGAGGCCCGCATCCAAGCAGCACTCCGCGAAAAAGAAGTATTGATCAAAGAAATTCACCACCGAGTCAAAAATAATATGCAGGTAATTTCCAGCTTGCTGCAACTTCAAGCTCAATATATTGAAGACGAACCGACGCTAGCTTTATTTGAAGAAAGCCAGACCCGTATCCATTCAATGGCTCTGATTCACGAGCAACTGTATCAATCCGAACATCTCGATCGCATCGACCTTCCCCCCTACGTCGAAAACTTAGTTGCTAATTTGTATCAATCTTTTGGTTGTGGCAACACTGCCATCCAATTTAATCTCAAAGTTGACCCCATTTATTTAAACATAGAAACAGCAATTCCGTGTGGCTTAATTATTAACGAACTGGTTTCTAACTCTTTAAAATATGCCTTTGTCTCAAGTTTAGCTGGTGAAATAGCTATTAATTTTTATAAAATAAATGACCACCAATTTAATTTAACTATTCAAGATAACGGTCGCGGATTTCCGGCGGATTTTGACGCGGAAAATACTGAAACATTAGGATTGCGATTAGTGAGAATGTTGGCTTACCAATTAGAGGCGAGTATTGCCATTGACAGTCAGCGTGGAACCTGCTACACTCTGATTTTCCAAGAGTTAAATTATCGGCAGCGTATTTAACGAAAAATGAACCCTATACAAATTTTGGTTGTAGAAGACGAAGTTATTGTAGCTCAAGATATAGCAGGTCGATTAAAAAAACTGGGATATGCAGTAACAGCTACAGTTTCTTCAGGAGAAGAAGCAATTCAAAAAGCGATAGAAAACCCGCCCGACTTAGTGTTGATGGATATCGTGCTTAAAGGTGACATGGACGGGGTAACAGCAGCCGAAAAAATCAGAACTAATAGGAATGTGCCCACAGTATTTTTAACAGCTTATGCCGACGATAAAACGCTGCAAAGAGCGAAACTTACAGACCCATTCGGTTATATTATCAAACCATTTCAACAAAATGATTTGCGGGTGGCGATCGAGATTGCCCTGCACAGACACGAAATCGAAACCAAGATGCGAGAATCTCTCAAAGCGGCGGAAGCAGTCAGAGAGTCGGTGGAAGAAAAATCCTACCGCCAAAACCAGTATATTTCAATGGCCGCTCACGAATTGCGGAACCCGCTCAACGCGATTTTAATTTCTGCGGAACTTCTCGATCGAACTCGCAGCAGTGACGAATCCCAAGTTAGAACCCTGCGCCTAGTACACTCAGCTACCCAAAAGATGAACCAGCTAATCGATGATATGCTGTTCATGGGTCGAGCAGAAGCAGGTCAACTCAAATGCAATCCATTACCGATTAATTTAGTCGAATTTTGTCAAGACTTGCTCGATCAATTGCAGTTAGGAAATGAAGCCAAGCACAAACTAACATTAATCCCCTCAAACGTTACCAGCGCGATATTAGATCAACAATTGCTGCACGGCATTATTTCTAACTTAATCGTCAACGCCATCAAATATTCGCCAAACGGCGGGCAAGTCACCTTGGAATTGGAATACTGTCAACCAGGTGAGGGAGACAAGGAAGATATTTTCTGCTTATCTCCTCAGCGTTTGTTTGGCGATTCCCAATTTACAAATATTAACTCTCCCTTACTAATTATGCGCATCCGAGACGAAGGTATCGGCATTCCAGAAACCGAAGTAGGGAAAATATTTGAAATGTTCTACCGCTGCAAGAATACTGGAAAAATTAAAGGTAACGGTTTGGGATTAACAATTGTTAAAAAAGCTGTGGAATTGCAAGGAGGTGCGATCGCCTGCGAAAGCAAAATGGGCATGGGTACAACCTTCACAGTCGCGCTTCCTTACGTAGCACTTTCCTGTAAGACTCAACGAGAAACCACTTAAATGCCACTACAAATACTAATCAAAGTGTTGCAAAATCCACTCTACCGCCACCGCTAAATTGGCTGCAATAAAATCCGGTTTAGTATGGTGCTGATACTCCCCACTCAACACACTCTCTCCGTAACCAGTCTGCACCAAAATACCAGTACAGCCGGCATTGTGAGCCATATCAACATCAGTGGCTTTATCCCCCACCATAAAACTATTTCGCAAATCTAAATCCTGTTCCCAAGCGGCCGCTACCAACATCCCTGTATTCGGTTTTCGCCACGTTGTATACCGGGTAAATTCTGGGTTAGTTCCGCCTTCGGCTGCGCTTAAATAAGGACAGTAATAAAGAGCATCTAGCTTTGCTCCGGCTTCATTTTCTAATAACTGACAAAGGCGTTGATGCAAAGCTTCTACGTGGCTAACTGGATAATAACCCCTCGCCGGGCCGGATTGATTGGAAACCAAACAGCAAAATATTTGTTGGTCATTTAAACGGCGTACAGCTTCGGCGACTCCGGGGATTAAATGCAAATCTTCTACTTTGTGGATGTAGCCCGCTTCGATATTGAGAACGCCATCTCTGTCAAGAAATACTGCTCGTTTCATTGTTGTATTGTTTTTGATATAATATAAAACTCGGTGGCATCGGAATTGATATTACCGACATTTAGGACACGGCAATCCCCAAGGCGTGTCAACTTAAGCTTTTCGTCCGCTAGTCCTCCCGCCTACCCGCCAGCCCGCCAGGGAATGAATTCCCTGTCTAATAGCCAAAGTCCTCTAAAAGAGGACTGAATCATTCATTAGTCCTCTTTTAGAGGACTTTAGCTTTGAGGCAGGGGTTTCAACCCCTGCTGGACTGCCGGACTATCGGTTTAACGTGTTTGTTGACACCAAGGGACACTGCCGTGTCCTCATCATGATTCTCAAATAGATTGTTTGCCTAGCCATGCGCGGAAGCTGGCATGATACAAACGATAGCAAATCTCTCCTCCGATTTCTTGCGGATTTAAAAATTAGATTCGCACTTACTCGGAGATCGGCTCAATCCCTATCTTGTCTTTACCCCAACAGTTGCGCTACAATTAAAATGAGCTAGGCCAAATGACAAAGGACGCTAAAATGTCTATCAGCCTTTATGTGGGCAATCTGCCGAAAGAAACCACTAACGAAGAAATTCAAGCTATTTTTGCTGAAGCAGGTGACTCTGTATTATCGGCTACAGTAATTTTATCCCATAGACCGGGTGAATGTCGGGGATATGGTTTCGTTACAGTGAGGACGGAAAAAGAGGCCACTGAAGTTATTGAGAAGTTTGATGGCTGTGTTTTCAAGGGCAATCCCCTCAAAGTTGCCAAATATCAGCCGAAGTCAGAACAGAAAGGCAAAACAGCTTACGATACTCCAACGAAGAATAAGCGAAGACGGAAGGGAAAATCTGGAGCGGATGGCGGTGAGGACACAAAAATAGGAGAAAATCAGGGAATTCGCCCGAAAAACAACAAAACTTGGTACAGGCCCAGACTGAAGCAGGTTTGGCAGTGGTTAATAAGGCAATTTCATCAGTTGTTAGAGGCTTTCAAACCACCCAGCGATTATCAGTCTTGGTTTAGACAGCTACTTGATGGAGTAAACCAGGGATGGCAGCAGGAGCAAATTTTAGCTTATTTGGGAGATCGGACTCAAGAGCGCCGATTTGCGTCTTGGCTCAAAAGCTGGGAAAAAGAATTGCTGGCTTCCGGTGAACCTAATTATGAGTTAGCACGCCAGATGGTGTATTTAGCTGAGATGGAGTGCGGGGACTTAGGAGAGGTTGCGCTAGAGATTAGAGTGTTGCAAGAAATAAATGATCCAAAATCAAGCCGAGTTACAAAAGATTTCAACAAACCATTTTTTCAAGTTTG
>NZ_JAUBPU010000115.1:0-4788 GCF_036700885.1 Microcoleus sp. S13_B4 | reverse complement strand
AGTCATGAATGTAGAACAACCTGAAACGCTTGTGATGATTGAATCGATTGTTTACAAATCAAATGGTTTTGCTATATTTGTTTCGTACCATTGGCTGTATTTACTACACTCTATAATATTTAAGGTAATAAACTAACGCATGAGTTTATTTCCTGCCTGCATTCCCTTGCAGTGATTCATGCTTACTCAATTAGAGATTTATTGAATTATTACTTAATTTTTTAAGGGTGATTTTTGGCGGTAAAAAAAGATTTCAGCGCTATTTTTTAACTCATTCACGGCGCAAACAAACTCAAGAAACCTGGTTGTAAAACCAGGATCGAGGCTGGAACAAGGTTGGGCGTAAAAAAACGTGGACCGCTGTTTTAAACTCAACACTCAACACTCAAGATTCCCTCACCACCCCCACGTTCCTGGGCCTCCCTTAAACGGGCCGACAATATCTTTGGTAATCCAGCCACCGTAAAAATCCCCTGGTTGAGATTGCACTAATTCCCCGTCCACATAACAGGCATCCATCTTGCTCGGATAAAAAGCCACATAATCTTTAATAGCTGCAAAAACCTGATTAGGATTGGGATAAAACCAAGCTGCATTTACTACTTCTTTCGACTCTACCGTCACAGTGTAATAACCGGCTTGTCCCTTCCACTCGCACCAAGAACCCCGTAAAGTTTTGTGCAAATATTCCATTTTGATGTCATCGGGGCAGATATAGTAGACAGGAGGGTGACTGGTCTCCAATACCCGCTGAGGACGGCGCGTGTCGGCGATCGTCACTCCATTAAAAATTATCTGTACGTGTTTGGTCGATTCCTCAAGCCGAGGGGGACGTGGGTAATCCCAAACAGACTCTTCACCAGGGCCAGGCTCTATTCGATCGAAGTTCATGTGCACAATCTCCCCTGAAAACAAACAATTAGCGACTTAGCATTACACTTTAATGTACCCTTAATCGAGTCGCTGCTTCAGAGCAAACCAGCTTTTCTCACCTCTTCGTAATATGAGTATTCGCGGTATAGATGTTTCCGACTACCAGCCCAATGTCAATTGGCAAGCAGTTGCCCAGGAAGGTATTGTCTTCGCTTTTGTCAAATCGACGGAGGGTGCAACGTTGGTTTCTCAAACTTTCGCTCGCAATTGGGCGGCGATGAAAGCGGCGGGGATTCAACGCGGTGCTTACCACTTTTTTCAACCTGCAAGCAGCGTTCAAGGACAAATAGATTTGTTCTTGAAAACTGTAAAACTCGAAGCGGGGGATTTACCGGCCGTCTTGGATTTGGAAACTACAGGCGGTTTGAGTGTTGATCAATTGTGCGATCGAGCCACAATTTGGTTAGAAGCAGTCGAAAAAGCCACCTTGATGCGGCCTATTATCTACACTTACCCCGGTTTCTGGGACAACCTGGGGACAAAACGCTTGGCCGATTACCCACTGTGGATTGCTCACTATACGAGTGCTGAGGAACCTTGGGTTCCCGGCGGCTGGAAAACTTGGACTTTTTGGCAGTACAGCGACATCGGCAGCCTGTCCGGCGTCTCGGGGAATGTAGACACCAATATTTTTGAAAGCGTCCGAGAAGGCGCCGTAAGTTATAAAGTTGCAGACATCCAGAGGGAATTAAGAATTAAAGGTTTTTATCAAGGTGCGATGGATGGTAAATTTGGAGCCACCACCACAGCGGCGCTCATCTCGTTTCAGAAATCTCAAGATCTCAATCCAGACGGCATTGCCAGCCTCAAAACTTGGGCCACTTTGATGCGAAAATCTCCCAAAGTAGTTGTCCCCCCTCCAACCCCGACACCAGTCCCGCAGCCGACTCCCGCTCCGACTCCTACTCCCATATCAAACGTGCGACTGACTCAGGTATTTTCGTCTTATAAAGCTAGCGCTAGCCAAGATACTGCCTTAATTTGGCTGCAAAGTCAAGTTTCTAACTCTATTTTAGGGGAATTTGCTCAAAAATGGCGGGCAACTACCTTACCTCAAGACAGTAATTTGCGATTGATAGATGTCGGCAAATTTTATCGTGGTTTAGCACAACAAGACCAAGCTTTAGATTGGCTGCAAAAACAAATTTCTCCGGCTATTATTAACGAGTTTGCACAAAAATGGCGCTCTCAATCTATTGTCACTAATTCTCCGATTCGGCTGATAGATGCGTGCAAATTTTATCGGGCCGCACCAAACCAAAACCAGGCTTTAGATTGGCTGGAAGGGCGAATTTCGCCGGCCATTCTATCGGAGTTTTTTCGCAGGTGGCAGAATGCTAATCGATTATAGATTTTAGATGGACTCTAAAGATGAATCTGGCGATTTTAGAGTTTTTTAGATGGGAGATTGACTCCACAAATAAATCTGGGGGTTTGACCGCTTTGTAATTGAAAAGCCGCCAAATCTTGCTATTTGAGATTTGAGATTGAGTCCACATCAAAAAAAGTCAAATCCTCTCCCTCTCTCCCCGCATCTCCGTAAGACTCTCGAACATAACAGACAATCTCTCGCTTAGCTACAGCTTACTGCCATCTTTGACGCCAAGAGAATTATCTGATAAAGTTATAGCCACTATCAAGGTTTTTAATCTTATTGGGAAAAATCCAGGGCCGTGCCGAGTTTGTAAGCTGCGCCGAAAAGAGCGCCTGCACTGCAATTACCCGCGCTCGAACATTTAAAACTAAGCGGGCAGCCTGTAACAATTATATCTATGGAAATCCCCTTTAACATTACCCAGTTGATGGTCATGACCGTCATCTGTGGCATCAGTGCTCAAGTTCTCGCCGCTTATCTGAAAGTTCCGGCGATCGTCTTTTTGCTGTTGTTTGGCATTTTAGCCGGCCCAGACTGCTTGGGAGTGCTGCACCCCAATCTGCTGGGCAGCGGTTTGGAAGTTATGGTATCGCTTTGCGTAGCTTTAATTCTGTTTGAAGGCGGCTTGAATTTGGAATTGCGAGATTTGGGCAAACTTTCCGGCAGCATCCGCAATTTAGTTACCGTAGGCACTTTAATTACGCTAATTGGCGGCGGAATGGCCGCACACTGGTTGGGGGAATTTCCCTGGCCGATCGCATTTCTGTATGCTTCTCTAGTAGTCGTCACCGGCCCGACGGTAATCGGCCCTTTGCTCAAACAAGTATCCGTTGACAAACAAGTCGCCGCCTTGCTAGAAGCAGAAGGCGTTTTAATCGATCCTGTCGGAGCAATTTTGGCAGTATTGGTGCTGAATATTATTTTGAACGGCAATGCTGATTTGCTGGTTTTGTTCCGAGATTTAATCGTGCGACTCTTAGTTGGCGCAGTCATCGGGATTGCGGGAGGTTGGCTGCTGGGATTCATTCTCAAGCGATCGCAATTTCTCTCAGAAGACCTTAAAAACTTAGTAGTTTTAGCCGGTTTGTGGGGATTTTTCGGGTTAGCAGAAGAAATCCGCAGCGAATCGGGACTGATGGCAACTGTCCTATCCGGCATCGTCCTCAGAGCCGCTGCTGTGCCGGAAGAAAGGCTGCTGAGGAGGTTTAAAGGTCAACTCACAGTCCTTGCTATTTCCATGCTGTTCGTGCTGCTGGCGGCCGATTTATCCCTCGCTAGTGTGGTCGCCCTCGGTTGGGGAAGTTTGTTTACAGTTTTAGCTTTAATGTGGGTAGTGCGGCCGATCAACGTTTGGCTGTGTACTTGGAACAGCGGACTGAATTGGCGGCAGAAATTATTTGTGTGTTGGGTAGCGCCGAGGGGAATTGTCTCAGCGTCGATCGCATCTTTATTTGCAATTTTGCTTACCCAGCGAGGAATCAACGGCGGCGACTCGATTAAAGCCTTAGTTTTCCTAACAATTATTATGACAGTTTTCGTCCAGGGACTAACGGCTGGACGGATGGCTCAACTTTTGGGCATCACCTCAAAATCGGCCACCGGTGCCGTCATTGTGGGGTCAAATCCTTTGAGCAGATTAATTGCTCGCTTGTTTCAAGAACGCGGAGAATCGGTGGCAATTATTGACACGAACCCGGAAGCTTGCGAACAAGCAGAACGAGAAGGTTTGCGGGTGTTTTTGAGCAGTGCTCTCGACCACAGCGTGTTAGAAGAAGCTGGACTGGATTCGATGGGAACTTTTTTGGCAATGACTCACAACGGCGAGGTAAACTTAGTGTTAGCTCAGCGGGCGGCAGAAGAGTTTGCACCGCCGAGGGTTTTGGCAATATTCCCCAAAGATCCGCAAGCAAATACGCCTGCAAATCAGACTAAAATAAATCAAGCTTTTGTCTCCGATTTGTCGCTGAAGGATTGGAACGAATATCTGATTGACAAAGAAGTAAAATTGGGGGAAACTGAGTTAAAAAGTGAGGGATTGCAGTTTCAGATTGCTCACTTGCAAGCTTTGGTTCAGGCCGGGGAGTTAGCGCCGCTGCTGCTGGAAAGGCAAGGGTACTTGCAAGTAGTGTCGGCGGCCCAGATTTGGCAAGCAGGCGATCGAATTATTTATTTGCTGTACGATCCGACACCGAAGTTGTTGAAAAGATTGTCGGGTTCGTCGCAGTCTCGCTTGACTTTGGAAAAGCATCAGGTAGTTGAAGAAGTGCCGATTCCTTCTCGGGTTTTAGAGCAGGTTTTGGAGTCAGCGGCAATAGCAAAGGATGCTAAAGTTTTGCAGCCGCCAGTTTCGCGGTAGGAGCAGTATCCCCGATCGTACTCTGTAATCTGCTTGTGGCGATCGTCCTTACTCTGCCTCCCCAATTAAAGTAAATGCCGCCCAATTTCGCGGCCCAGGATGAGTTTTCATCGTAGTTAACATT
>NZ_JAUBPU010000114.1:0-4810 GCF_036700885.1 Microcoleus sp. S13_B4 | reverse complement strand
CCCGTTGATAGGCGTTAAGTGGAAGTCCTGAGAGGGATGAAGCTGAGGCGTACTAATAGACCGAGGGCTTGACCTCTCTTTACACATGGTGATGATGATGACTTAATTCTCTGCAGTCTTCAGGGTTTTTCACCCTTACCACTTTTCTCTACTGTCAAAAGAGGCAATGGAACCACTGGGATTCCCTCCCGAGATCGCTTGTTAAATGCTCCGGTAAATATATTTGGTCATTCACGGCAGCTCGAAAATAGCTCAATCCTTGGAACCACTTTTAAACAAAAGCTCCTCTGTGTACAGATAGGGGCTTTCTTGTTTTTGCTGATTAATTTTTAATTCGCTATCCCTGTTAAATTAATTTCGATCGCCCTCAACCCTCAACACGATTTCATGCTATGTGGGACAAAATTGCCGCGCACATCTCTGAAACAACCGGAGAAACATTTTCTATGGACAATCGCCATTCTGTCAGCGGCGGCTGCATCAATCAAGGCTATTCTATTAGCAGCAGTTCCCGCGCTTACTTCGCGAAAATCAATCAAGCTTCCCAAATTGCGATGTTTGAAGCCGAGGCTTTGGGTTTGCAGCAAATGCGGGCAGCCCAGACGATTCGAGTACCTGAGCCGATTTGCTGGGGAACTGAGGGGAATTCAGCTTATATTGTGGTGGAATGGCTGGATTTGGGAAGTCGCGGGGGCGATCGAGCTTGGGAAGAAATGGGGCGAAAACTCGCCGAAATGCACAAATACACCCCCCCCAACCCCGCCTTGCTAAGGGGGGGAGAAGAGCCTAATTCTGGCTTATTGAGGGGAGTTTTTGGGTGGGATATTAATAATACGATCGGCTCAACTGTGCAAATTAATAAGTGGACGGCAAATTGGGCAGAATTTTGGGCAGAACATCGGATTGGTTATCAGTTACAATTGGCGAGGCGTCGGGGTGGTCATTTTCCCCAAGGGGAACGTTTATTAGAGGTAATTCCTGAGTTGTTAGCAGGTCACGAACCGCAACCTTCGCTAGTTCACGGGGATTTGTGGGGGGGCAATGCAGGGGTAACATTTGCGGGGGAACCGGTAATTTTTGACCCGGCCGCGTATTTTGGAGATCGAGAAGTTGATATCGCGATGACGGAGTTATTTGGCGGGTTTTCAGCGCAGTTTTATCGGGGATATAATCAGGTTTGGCCGTTGGAGGGAGGCTACGATCAGCGGAAAACTTTATATAATCTATATCACATTTTGAATCATTTTAATTTGTTTGGCGGGAGTTACCAGTCCCAGGCGAATCAGATGATTAATCGAATTTTGGGTTAAAATTTACGTAGTAGCTGGATTCTATCAAGTCAAAAATGAAGTCTTGGCACTGTTGCATCGGTCGAGGTACTCGCTAATAAAAACCTGCATTCGTCTCTATACGAGGGTCGGAGTTTAACTGTCGTCTGAAGACGACTTAAGCTTTAAGGCAGGGGTTTAAACCCCTGCCGGACTGAAGGCTTCACCTGGCTTTTGAGACCAGTGGGTCTATTTTTGCTTAGCAGTCGCTTTTTTCTTGGCTTCTTTTTCCGCTTTTTTAGCTGCTTTTTCAGCTTCAAGTTGGGCTAACTTTGCTAGCTCTTTTTCTTCAGCTATTTTATCGAGATAGTAGTGGTAATCTCCCAAATAAGGGCGAAATTCTCCATCCCGAATCTCGACAATTTTGTTAGCTACTTGGGAGATGAAATAGCGATCGTGTGAAACGATAATTACCGTACCGTCATAATTCTGAATCGCTTCTTCCATCATCTCTTTCGCCGGAATGTCGAGGTGATTTGTCGGCTCGTCCAAAATTAGCAAATTCACGGGAGTCAACAGCATCTTTGCTAAAGCCAGACGGGCTTTTTCTCCGCCGCTCAAAGCGCCGACTTGTTTGAATACTGTTTCGCCGGTAAACAAGAACCGCCCCAACAAAGTCCGAACTTCTTCATTTTTCCAGTCGGGTACTTCGTCGTGAATGGTTTCGATCACGCTTTTATTCAAATCTAAGGCTTCTGCCTGATTCTGTTCAAAGTAACCGGGGATGACGTTGTGGCCTCCCAATTTGACTGTACCTTCAGAAGGCTTTTCTAAACCCATAATCAGTCGCAGCAGGGTGGATTTGCCCGCGCCGTTGGGGCCGAGAAAGGCTATGCGATCGCCCCTTTCAATTAATAAGTCGGCTCCCAAAAATAGGATTTTTTCGCCGTAGGTGTGCACCAAATCTTCAATTATTGCTACTTCGCGGCCGCTGCGGGGTGCGGGGGGAAAGCGGAAATGCAAAGTTTTTAATCCGCCGGTGGGGGCTTCGATGCGTTCGATTTTGTCTAACTGTTTCTCGCGGCTTTTGGCTTGGGTGCTGCGAGTGGCGCTGGCGCGGAATTTTTCAACGAATGCTTGCTGTTTTTCGAGTTCTTTTTGCTGGCTTTCGTAGGCGCTGAGTTGGGCTTCTCTGGCTTCTGCTTTTTGCAGCAGGTAGGAGGAGTAGTTGCCGAGGTAGGTGCTGGAAACGCCGCGTTCGGTTTCGACGATTTGGGTGCAGAGCCGATCGAGAAATTCCCGGTCATGGGATACGATTACCATTGGGGTTATCAGCCCTTTCAGGTAAACTTCGAGCCATTCGATGGTTTCTAAGTCGAGATGGTTGGTAGGTTCGTCTAGCAGCAGGATGTCGGGTTTTTGGAGGAGAATTTTGCCTAAACTCATCCGCATTTGCCAGCCGCCGCTGAAGGCGCTGACTAATCGATCGCCGTCTTCGGGTTCAAATCCGATTTCGGGCAGAATTTTCTCGATTTGGGCTTCTAAACCGTAGCCGTTTAAGCCTTCAAATTGCCGTTGCAGCCGATCCATTTTGTGGATCAGTTCGTCGAGATTTTCTGGGGTGGAGGCTTCCAAGTCTCGATGCACTTGCATCAGGGATTCGTGGATTTCGTTGGCTTCGCTGAAGGCGCGCCAAAATTCTTCTCTGACGGTGCGAGTCGGATCTACTTCAAATTCTTGGGAGAGGTAGGCGATGTGGAGGCTGGCGGGGCGAATGACTTCGCCTGCGGTGGGTTCGATTTCGCCGGCGATGATTTTGAGTTGGGTGGATTTGCCGGCACCGTTAACGCCTACTAAGCCGATGCGATCGCCTGGCTTGACTTCCCAGGTGACATCTTTGAGTACGACGCCTGTGGGGTAAATTTTACTGATGTGTTCGAGTCGCAGCATTGTTGTGGGGACTGGGGAAGGGCTGGTTTAGCGGCGGATGGGATGCCGGCGCTGAGGTCGAGTTAATCTTAACAAATTTTAATTATATTTAGCGTATTGCCAGATTTTGATTTGGTAGGAGTTACGCGAAGAAACCGGGTTTCTCTGAAAAATCGCAGATTCTGGGCTAGAGATATAGGAAGAAACCGGGTTTCTGGCCTCGATGTGGGTTCAGGACTCTTTGAGTGGGGCGATCCTCTTCGAGGGCTTCGCTAACGGGCGATCGTGTTGTTTCAGATTGAATTTCTCGCATAATGGTTGAGACTTCTGCACATTAGTTGAGACTTCTGCACATTATAATAGTCAGTGTCAACCTCGATAGCAAAAGAGAGCGATCGTGCCAGCAAGAGACATTTATCATCAAGTAGTCAAACAGGCTCTGATTAAGGCTGGCTGGACAATTACCCATGATCCGTATCCCTTGGCTGGGGCGAAGAGAAACCGTAAGGATTCAGGTCTTTGATTGGGGAATCAGAGAAGGCATAAAAAAGTTACAAGAATGGGCAGATAGAGCATCACGGAAAAAAGCCATTGCGCGAATACCTTGAAACCGACAAGTCTGAATCACAGATAACAAATCAGCAGTTTGTTCAAATCGAGACATGGAGCGGGAACCGCCAGATACTTTACGTTTAGTCACGGCTAATCTCCGTGAACGTTCTGCCAAATTATTGTCAGGAGGAATGGAAGGGTGGTCTAAAAAATACCACCATTGGTTCGCTTTCTCACGCAACGAGCGCAGCAACAGTCCAGCAGTATAACCAACATGACCAATCCAAGTATTTAACAATTCTGCCAGTCTGGTCTTAAAGTCCCTCGCCCAAGTGTGATAATCAAGTTCTTCAGGGTGCTCGCGCCCGGAGTCGATGTTGTCGAAATGCCTCATCAATTAATTCCAAAAATGCCTCTGCGACGACAGTGTTGTTACCGTGACTGATTTGAAGAACTTTCTTAAAATGTCGTCGTAGATGGGCCAGACATTTCTGCTGCGCTCCCACAATCACACCGTTATATACGCTAAAATCATCAGAATTCAACACTCCAGCAAACTCATTCCCCAGCATTGTTTCTAATTCTGAGCGACTGCGAGTGTCCGCAGCATGGAACAGGCAAAAATCTTGACCTGTAGCTGTCCACAACCATTCTTTGACGCCCTTAACACACCACGGGGTTTCATCGACATGGACGTTAGCTTGTAACGGTGCCCATTGCCATAAGTCTTTAACGGCGGGCTTTACAGCATTAGCTACTCGCGCATTGGTTGCTTGTAATGTCCCGATACCAATTTCAATACCACCTAATTCCCGCAGCAATTCTTGTTGCTTTTCATAAGACATATGCCCATAATTACCTAGCCATACCAATAATGCTTGTAGGTCGATGCTTAAGTCTTGTCCTGGCACTAAGTAGTCTCACAAAATTAATTACACAAACATCTAATATGATATAATAAAAAATATCAAGTTGTGTTCAAATAGGTTTTATATGTTTTTACTTCGAGATATCAATCCACTTTCTTTAAAATTGCTAAACCGAATTTATCGCGAAAGCAG
>NZ_JAUBPU010000057.1:0-39004 GCF_036700885.1 Microcoleus sp. S13_B4 | reverse complement strand
AGGTCTAAATGGTGGAGCGGCTGTTAGTAGTACGGTTATTAAACTCGGCAGCAATTATTTGGGCGTAGTCCAAGGTGTTGCTCAAAGTGATCTAACTGCCAATGTCTTTGTTGTGTTGTAAGTCGTGTAAGAGGGAATATCGGCTTTACAACCGCCAGCCTAAAAAGAGCGATTAATTTTAACTTTTCTAGGTTTAAAATGAGTAGTAGGGTGCGTGCGACGCACCCTAGTTTTCCTTACTCCAATCCTCTTCCTTCCAGGTATAGGTGGCGGTCTCCGGTCCCCGGTTCCCGGTCAACTGAATGAGGCGCTCCGACTCCTGGAAGCCCCGTTTTTTACCGAATCTATGGGCCCGCTTGAAGTATTTTTTTTAAAAAACCCGGTTTCCGAGCCCCCATGCGTAAGTCCTATATTAAAAAGATAATTTTTAACATACATAGTGTACTCACAAAAATACCTAATAAAAATACTAATAGCTCTTAGGTAACTTATCGGTCTTGAGTGTTTTATAAATGTAGAAGGCAGTATTTTATAACACCTGCTATCATAAAAGTTAAGAGGACAGCTTAAATGGCATCAATTCAACTGAGAAATCAGCTAACTGCAACTGACAAGGTTATCCCGACTCCTAATCTGTTAGATGGTTCTTCTGCAACAACTCGCGCTAAAGATTACATCTTAGAGGTAGAGTTAGTTAATCAGCCAATATCAATTGGTCTTTTTAAAGATCCGGGTACTGGCTATGACCCTTACGTGCAAGTCTTTCAGATACCCAAAGGCAGCAAGGGTACGAATGTCGCTGATACGGGTATTCTTATTGCTCAGGATGATAATAACGGCGGTGTCTCCGGAGGAAACTCAAAAATAACTCCTGATACCATTGTTCCAATACAACCACCACCAAGGGGTCTAGGGGGTACTAGCAGAGTTCCAACAAGACCCACGTTCCCCACTGGTCTTACTTCCCTTAAAAGTGCGCCTGGTGTGGACTATGTAGTCCGCGTGACTAGCTTGGATACGTTACCATCAAATTCTCAGCCTTTCACATTACAGGTTGCAACTCCCAATGGCAATGTCGCCTTGAAAGACCCCGTAACAGGTGCGACTTTAGATGCACAAGGCAACATCATCGGAGGCGGTAGCGGCGACCCTCTAACAGGCAATCTTCCCGTCGCGCGTTTCTTTGACAAGGTGGCTGGAGGGCATTTTTATACCACAGACCCGACAGAGAAAAATGACCGACTAAACAACCCTGCTCGTTACCAGAGTGAAGGCGATGAATTTATCGCTCCAGCCGCCGGTAACGCAAAGGTTCAACGCTTCTTCAATACGGCATCAGGAACCTTTTTCTATACGAATAAACCTGGTGAGATACAGTTTGTTCGCGACAACTTACCCCAGTTCCGTGCTGACGGGGATGCTTTCAATTCATATAACACGGCCGTTTCGGGTGCGATACCCGTCTTTCGTTTTACCAACCTGGCGAGGGAACGGGAAAATCCGCAAAATATTACACACTTTTTCACCGCAGACCCAAACCAGCGGCGGGCGGTACAGGGGAGGTCAGATTTCCGGGATGAGGGGGTTGCTTTTTATGCTCTTCCCGTTTAAGCAGGCAGTTGGATTCATCTAGGTTTAAAATGAGTAGTAGGGTGCGTGCGACGTACCCTACTTTTTTATCTATTAAACTTTTGGGTAACAAGCGATATTTTGCTTATCCTATGAACAATCTCAGTACAAAACCTTCCCTCTTCAAGGCTTTAACTGTAATTAGCTTGTGCTTGTATATAATCTTAGCGGTTAGCCCGCCCGCTTTTGCCTCGATTCACAAATATCCAGAAACTGCCGAGACAGTAATGTTCCGATCCGTACAAAGCCTGCGTGATACAGACGATAAAGCATGGCAAGTTGTTTTGTACAAGCGAGTCAAGTCGGGAGTAGTAAAGTCTTTAAATCTGAGATTAGTAGGATTTCCCGGAACAGAATTGCAGCACCCGGTTTCGCTGAAAGTTGCGGCGGGAAAGCGCGAAATTGGCAATGCTAATGATATTTGGAGCGAGTCGGGTTTGCCTATTAATGTCGGAGAATACGATTTCAAATCAATAATTACACAATTGGAAAGTAATCGACCTTTGCGGTTGAATTTGCCCGTGAAAAATCCAAAAGAAACAGAATTGCTGGTTCCTCCTTTTGCTGTCAGAGAATGGCGGCTGTTGTTAGACAGAAACTAAATATACCAATTTAAGCGCACTCTACATTTAAAATCCATACAACAATTTCCAATGTCACAAATCGCTATGTTTAAATTATGCCTTAAGATAGATTTAACGCAAGCGAAGAATAATATTTTAGGGAAAAAACTAAATAGCTCAACTTAATCGCACTGTACATTTAAAATCGCTCAAGTTTCCTGGATGTATTAAAAATAACTTTATTTACATAGATCTTAAGGTAGATTTAACCTATTTTAAGGGTAATTATGAAACAAACTAAAAGCTGAGTTAGTCGGTTGACAAAACTTCAGTGTTTTAACGTAGGTGTATTCAGGGTGAAGCTACTATGACTTTAATCAGTAAAATTGTCCGAAAAGCTTTGGCAACAGGTTACTTAACGGTTGAGGCCGAAGAACAGTTGCGACAGCAGTTGCAGATGACTAAGTACGGTTTAGAAGATTTTGAGGCTTTTATTAATTTGCAAAAAGAGGTGATGGAGGGTAGGGTGAAACAGCAAGCTTTGGAATTGTTACGATCGCGCAGATGTTCTATGACGGCTTGAATCCCGTTCGATCGACCTTTTGGATCAATGGGATAAAAAAGTTACAGCATCTTGTATTTTTATCCCTAATTAGAAATTTACGGCGCGATCTAACTTGACAAAAATACCAAAATCGCGAATAATGGTAGATTGTCTGTCTAAATCCGGCTCGGATCAGGTTAAGACATTCCAAAAGCTGGAGAGCAGTCAGCAGTCAAAAGTCCACAACGACCAATGACCAAAGACTCATCAGCTACCTGTACGGCAATCTCAACAACCATCCCATGACTTACGCAATCATTGAAACCGGCGGCAAACAATTTCGGGTAGAACCAGGCCGCTTCTACGACATCGAACTGCTTCACGTCGAAGCTGAATCCAAAGTCACCATAGACAAAGTATTTCTGATCCAGCACGAAGGCGAGGTTCATATCGGCCAGCCTCTACTAGAAAATGCCACTGTAGAAGGAACGGTTCTCCGGCATTTCCGGGGCCGCAAAGTCCTCGTCTACAAGATGAAGCCGAAAAAGAAAACTCGGAAGAAAAAAGGGCACCGTCAAGAAACAACTCGCTTTATGATTGACTCGATTAGTGTCAACGGTACAGTCTTAGCCACCAGAGACTTAACTCAAGCAGTGGTGGAAACTCCCCAAACCGCCGAAACTGATTCAGAATAAAACATAGTAAATACAGTTGAGGATATTATGGCCCACAAGAAAGGTACAGGCAGTACACGTAACGGACGCGACTCTAATTCTCAGCGTCTGGGTGTCAAAAAGTACGGCGGTCAAGTTGTCAGAGCTGGCAACATTTTGATCCGTCAGCGCGGCACCAAATTTCACCCTGGTAACAATGTAGGTATCGGCAGAGATGATACTCTGTTTGCCATGATTGACGGTGTGGTGACTTTTGAAAGAAAAGGCAAAACTCGCAAGAAAGTCAGCATTTATCCTGTGGTTGCAGCACCTGTGGCTGAACCCGTGGCTGAACCCGTGGCAGTTTAGTTTTATGGTTCCTAGGCTATGCCTGGGAACGCATATAATTGAGGCTCTGCCTCCTGATTTTCTATTTTATTAGAAAGTTATAGGAGGCAGAGCTTTTTGCAATTTGTTTCGCCGGAGAAAGGACTCTGGGTGCTTACCAAGAACCAGAGAAGCAGGAAAAACTCTTGTGTTTACTTCTAAAAATTGGCTAACCTCCTCCCACAATTGTCACAACTTCTAAGATGTCGCCCTCTTGCATCTGTGTAGTTTCCCAAAATTGTTTGTGCAGAATTTCCCCGTTGTACTCTACAGCCACCAAGCGCGGGTTTAATCCCAATTGTTCTAGTAATTTTGGTAACGGTGTGTCGATCGCACAATTGCGGGTTTCTCCGTTAACTTGCAGCGCAATTTGATTTATCATAAGTAAAATATCAGTTTTCAGGGCGGGTTTTGTAACAAAATTATATTTTATGCACAGATTTCCTGCGCTAAACCCGCCCTACGAATCGCAAATAAACCTAGCTTTTTCCGTGCAAAGCTTTCTGAGCTTTCAGATTCTCCATCCGAATCAACTGCGAGATGAAAAACTGCGTGACTAAAGTAGGCTGTTCTGCTTCCATAATTGCGCGTACTATGGCAACCCTTTGAGCTCCGGCATTCAATATTTCATCGACGTTGTTGATATCAATTCCGCCGATCGCAAACCACGGAATCGGCGACTTATCAGCAGCATACCGCACATAGTCCAAACCTGCAGCCTGTTTATCAGGTTTAGTAGGAGTGTGGTAAACCGGCCCAACTCCAATGTAGTCGGCTCCCTCTTCAATAGCTCGCTGCATTTCCTCGCCATTCGTAGTAGAACGACCGATAATCCGTCCCGGGCCGAGCAACTTGCGCGCTTCCGCCACAGGCAAATCTCCCTGCCCTAAGTGTACGCCGTCGGCATCGGCTGCGATCGCAAAATCCACGCGATCGTTCACAATCAGCAAAGCATCGTAGCGGTGACAAAGTTCGCACAGCTTGCGCGCATTAGCCAACTTTGCGCCGTCGTCTGAGCTTTTGTCGCGGTACTGCACCAAAGTCAGTCCGCCTTGCAAAGCAGCTTCCACAACTCCCATCAAGTTGTCTCTCGGCGAAGTTACAAGGTATAACTGCGATCGAAGTAACTGCTGGTAGCGCCGGTAAGCCAGCAAATTACTTTCGAGAGTATAAACCCGATAGCGCATCTGCTTAAAAGCCGCGCCCATATTCCGATCGTAAATTTTGCCATACTCTTCGAGTACCCGCAGAGCTTCTTCCACCCGACAGAAATTCGCCTCCAGTAGCTGCTGAATGCTCGAACGCTGCTCTTCCTGCGGGTGAGTCAACTCCGTACCCGGATCAGCCGGCGTATCCCTAGCACTGCGAAGTTCTGCGACGTGCCAAGCAGCCAATTCTTGACGCAGTTGCTTGCACTCGCCAGCTAAATCGGCGTTGTTGAGACCAAACCTGCACCATTCTTCAATAATTCTCAACCCTTCGCGCGATCGATCTAAATTTGCATCTAAGATCCGGCAGAGGGCTGGCTGTGCCGGTAAAGTTCTGTTTTGTTTGTCGGTCATTCAGAACCACCCTAATTATAATTAATCCTACCAATCAACCCGCTACATTGTCCCACGCCGTCAAGATTGTGGCAAAGCAGGCGGCTTAATTTTGGCATAAACCAATGTAAATTCGACAATAATTTTTTAAGTTTTATTGAATTTGATGAAAACAAAGCATAATAGATCAAACTTGATGAGAGTGGAATCGTTAAACTGCATACCACACTTCGGAGGAGTGCCGTGAGGTTAGCAGAACAACACAAAAGATTAACAGAAGAAAACCCCAGCAGGCGGGTGAAATCAAAGTTCGATCGCAAAAACCCGACACCGAACTCGGGAAGCGGAAATCGGATCGCAAATCAGTGGGGTTTATTTATGCTCCTAAACTCTCAACATAGCGAGTGCAAAGAAAAGCGATCGCAAAAATCTTATTTGAGTTCTTGCCTTTTGCTCGTTTTTGCCAGCACCGCCCTTTGCAACCATCAACCGTCAGTTATCGCTGCCGGGATACCTGGAGTGCAGCTACTTTCTCAGACGCCGCAGAGCGACATTAACATACTTTACGTCAGCTCGATCGGCGGCAGCGACACGGGAGGCAACGGCAGCGATCAAGCTCCGTTTAAAACCCTTACCTACGCCTTAAGCGTCGCCCCGCCCAAAACAGCGATTTTGCTAGCGCCCGGTACTTACAGCGAGCAAACCGGCGAAAAATTTCCATTAATGCTCAGGCCCAGCGTGACAGTTCAGGGAAATCCCAACACTCGCGGTCAGAATATTGTCATCAAAGGCGGAGGATACTTTATCAGTCCGACTTCGGCGGGTCAAAATATTGCCATTTTAGGCGCAGATGGGGCGGGACTCAGCGGGGTGACGGTAACGAATACCAACTATCGCGGTTACGCTTTGTGGATCGAATCGAGTTCTCCGACGGTTGTCAACAATACTTTTTCTGGGAGCACTCACGACGGAATTTCGGTAGTGGGTACTTCCAGGCCGACGATTGGCGGGAATGTTTTCTCAAAAAATGGAGCTAACGGCATTACGATTTTTGGGAGTTCCCAGCCGGAAGTTCGAGATAATGTGTTTGAAAACACGGGATTTGGGGTGAATGTAGCGCAGAACGCTTCGCCTCTGCTGATCGGCAACAAAATTACTCGCAATAAGGATGGCGTGGTGGTGCAAGCTGATGCTAGACCGGTGCTGCGTAACAATTATATCGAGAGTAATCGGCGGGACGGAATTGTGGCGATATCGAGAGCTCTGCCGGATTTGGGCACTGCCGCCGAACCGGGGGGCAATGTCATTCGCAACAACGGCCAGTACGATGTGAACAATGCGGCAAAAGGTCAAGTAATTCCAGCTTACGGCAATCAATTGTTGAGCAATCGGACGACGGGCTCGGTTGACGTGGCGGGAACTTTTAGCCCTCCACCAGCAATCGGGGGAAGTGCTTTGCAGCTAACGACCGATCGACCCCCCAGCATCGGTGGTCCAGACACTTCTCTCCCTGTTTACACCCCCGGGCGGCTAAGTCCCAGAGTAGAAAGAGCTCCAATTTCGCCACCTGCGCCCGTTTCAAGGCGACCGGTGCAAAATCGACCTGCACCGCGAAGCGCTGAGTTGCGGCAAGAGCTTTCTCCGAGGAATGCCGCTGCTTCAGCGGTAGTCCCAGGGGCGATCGCAATTCCCGTGCCCGATCCGAATTATCGATCGGTTTCGGAAAGTTCGGTACAGCAACCAATTATTCCTCCCAATTTTGATAGTTCGAGTTCGGTTGCTTCCGAGGGTAGATTGCCGGTTCCGGGCCGCAACATTCCGATCGGAAGGGGCGGTTATGTACCTGCACCTTTAGGCGGGAATTCTTTGCCCGATTCCGAAAATTCGCCCTCATTCGATCTACCATCTGCTTTGGGTTTGCGCTATCGAGTTGTGGTGGATGCAAACAGTTCGGGCGATCGACAAAAAATCCAATCCCTCGTTCCCGGTGCTTTTCGCTCTTTTTCCAGCGGGCGATCGGTGATGCAAGCCGGTGCTTTTCGGGAACGCGAAAAGGCTGACGAATTGCTACAAATGCTCAGCGCTAACGGTTTGAATGCTCGAATTGAGGACATTAAATGAAATCGTCATTAGTCATTAGTCAACTGTTGACTGTTGACTGTTGACTGTTGACAGCCAAAGACTGCTTGCTACTTCAAAATTTCAAAATTTTAGGGCCTAGCATATCGGATGCCAGACCCTAAAAAGTTTGTAAATTAAGTTGATTCAAGTGGGTTTTTAGCTCTGCTGAGTTTCAGCAAACTACAACTAAGGTGGACTTTTGTGCAACTACTCTGCGGACGAGCTAGCTATCAGCGGAGTCTATTCAGACTTCTGTGTTTGACTGTTGTGCGATCGCAACTTTTGATTCATGCAATAGCCTCAAGCTATCTAACAAATATCGAGCGCAATGTCAACCTTTCTTTGCTAATAAGCTACACGGTTCAGGCGTTGCCTGCGGACTAGAGCCGAGCGGGACAAATACTCTAATTCCAAATTTTTTATCCAAGTTTTTTGTGCTTCTTGGTTTTGCCCCTCATGTTTTTAAGTTAACACCAACTGCGCGTATAAAAACACTTTGTTTACCAAACTTGACACTTTTTGATATGAAGAAATACTTCCAAAAGCGATTATTAACAATTTGTACGATCGCCCGATCGCGCAACGTGCATAGCCGGCAGTATTGGCTTGCTGTCAACGCAGCAGAGCTTCCCAAGTTGCGCGGCCGACAATGCCGTCTGCTGGCAGTTGATACTGTCGCTGAGCCTCCTTGACAGCAGCTTGAGTTTCCGGGCCGAAAACGCCGTCAGCACTCACCCGCAAAAATCCCTTGGCCCGCAGCCGTTCTTGCAAATCTCTGACTACCGCCCCCCGCATTCGTCTTCTCAAAACGGGAAAATTCGTTGGCTGCGCTTGGGGGTTAATCTCTGAGTTGTCGGTAGTTACTGGAGCGTTGGCGATCAGGTTTTCGAGCGCGCTCGGAGCTGCTGGAAACAGCCGGTTCCAAGTATCTTGACCGACTATTGCGTCGGGAGGCAGACCTGCTGCTTCCTGGAACTGAGACACAGCTCTAGCGGTGCTTGGTGAGAAAATCCCGTCTACAGTGTCAGGGTAAAAGCCCAATAATTTAAGAGCAGCTTGGAGTTCGATCACTTCCGACCCTCGGCTGCCCAATTTGATCGTGGGGCGGACGATCGCACCTGTTTGAGCGATCGGGCTGTTGCTGTTACTCTGTTCGGAGGTAGGTAGCTGTGCGACAGCAGGAGTAGGGGCGATCGATCCCATTACCAATAAACCGCACAAACTCCAGCCGAAGAGCAAACTGGGAACCTCGCGGGCGTCATTCCAGCTTGCTGTCAAGTTTTGGGACATTGGGAATTCGACCTCTGCAAAACTGGTAGCGATCGTACATCAAATCTGGAAAAAATTGGGAATTTAGGCATAGGGAATTCGGCATAAGGCATTAACTGATTCCCTGGCTATGCCTGCGAACGAGTTAACTCAAAACTCACAACTTTTCTCCCCTTCCCTTTCCTAAAAATAATTTATCCCCTGAAATAGCTGCAATTGGCAAAAAAACTGCTAGATTGCCCTACAGAAAACATTGAACCGCGTTCATTGGGCCCCAGCAATACCATGTCCGAATCCAGAACCGCCAGCCAAATAGACATCGGCAACGTCAACATCGGGAACTTTCAAGTCGGCAGCATCAGCGGCACCAAATACAACGACTTCAACGCCAACGGCCGCCCTGATCCCGGAGAAGTCCCCATTCCCAACTGGCAAATCTACCTCGACCTCAACAACAACGGCCAGCCAGAATTTAACGAACCTTCCACCCTCACAAACCCGCAAGGCAACTACATCTTCGCCAACCTGCCGCCGGGAACTTACCAAGTTAGGGAAGTCCAGCAGCCGAACTTTCGCCAAACTACCCCAAATCCCGCACCCATCACGATTACCAGCGGCACAAATGCTGGCAATATCAATTTTGGCAACAACTTCAACGCAGGGACGATCGCAGGCACAAAATTCAACGACATCAACAACAACAGCAGCCGAGATCCCGGGGAACAAGGGCTAGCTAACTGGCAAATTTACCTCGATCTCAACCGCAACAATAGGCTCGATGGTGGCGAACCTGTTACTTTGACAAACGCTCAAGGCAATTACGCTTTTGTCAATATTCCCGCAGCTACATATTGGGTCAGAGAAGTCCAGCAACCGGGTTTTCGCCAAACCACGCCTGACCCTGGTCCGGTTAACCTTACTTCCAATGCCACTGTCAACAACATCAATTTTGGGAATGTCTTTTTTGTCGGCAGCATCAGCGGTCTCAAATACAATGACCTCAATGCCAACAGTGTCCGAGATGCGACAGACCCGCCTCTGACCAACTGGCAAATTTACCTCGACCTCAACGGCAACGGCAGCGTTGACCCGGGCGAACCCAACACCATCACAAACCCCCAAGGCAACTACACTTTTGCCAATGTTTCTCCCGGCCGATATTTGGTGAGGGAAGTCCAGCAACCGGGATGGGTACAGACTACGCCAAATCCAGGCCCGATCGACATCATCGGCAATACCAACGCTGTCGGCGTCAATTTCGGCAACAATTTACCCACCGGCAGCATCAGCGGCTTCAAGTTCAACGACCTCAACGGTAACGGCATCAACGAACCGACGGAACCGAGAGTTGCCAACTGGCCGATTTATCTTGATTTCAACAACAACGGCGTCCGAGATCCGAATGAACCTTCGACTTTAACAAACCCCCAAGGTAATTTCTCTTTTATCAATTTGCCTCCAGGCAGCTATGTGGTGAGGGAAGTTCCGCAGCCCGGTTTTCGACAAACCACGCCAAATCCGACTCCGATCACCGTGGGCAACGGCACAAATGCCACTAATCTCAGCTTTGGCAATGTATTGGTAACTGGCACCATCAGCGGTGTGAAATTTAACGATTTTAACGCCAACGGCCGCCTAGATCCTGGGGAACCGCCGATCGCCAACACTCCAATTTACATCGACCTCAACAACAACAGCAGTTTAGATCCGGGTGAAGCAAGTACCTTAAGCGACGTTCAGGGCAATTACAGTTTCCGCAACGTTCCGGTAGGTAGTTATGTTGTCAGGGAAGTTCAGCCGCCGGGTTTCATTCAAACGACTCCGCCTGCGGTGGTTGTTGTCTCGGCAGAGATTCGGGCTAGCAAAATCGATGTGGTGACGGGAGATGTGGTGACGGGAGATGCTGAGGGTGGGGCGGCTAAATCCTTGAAGGGCGAACTGCTGCCGAATGCCACCAGCTATGCGCGACTGGAACTTGCGGGTAATATGGCGGCGGATAGCTTGCTTTGGAGCGAGGGTCGTGATAGTTATCAAAGTAGTAAATTTTTGAGTGAGGGATCTTTTGCGAATTTAGGCAATATGCCTAACATTGGGCAACAGAATGTCGGTCTGGAGCCTAATG
The DNA here is from genome assembly GCF_036700885.1 of Microcoleus sp. S13_B4. Taxonomy (NCBI): domain Bacteria; kingdom Bacillati; phylum Cyanobacteriota; class Cyanophyceae; order Oscillatoriales; family Microcoleaceae; genus Microcoleus; species Microcoleus sp. S13_B4. Next base: position 28,175 of record NZ_JAUBPU010000057.1, on the reverse strand, counting down.
CACAAAGAAGTAATTTTGTCAAGACCCGTGAATTAATAAATGGGGCGATCGCTCACTCGTTTGTGCCGATGGGTGTGACAAATTTCCCGGTTATGTAGGGTGAGACAAAGCTCGATCGCCCTCAATCCCAAACCGCAGATAAAAATAACGAAGAGGTGAAAGGGCGATCGCGTGATACCCTATTGTTGGCAACCTCCAACACTCAAGCCTAAGTTCCGGCAAATCCGAAGCTGGCTTGTATATTGGGTGCAATATTCAGAGGCAGTAGCATCTCTGTGAGTGAGAAACTATCAGGTAATTCCCCCAAACCCGATCGGCGTATTTCCAGTCAGGGCAAGTCATATCAAGTGCGGTAGCTCGATCGGTGCTTGTTCTCTGTGCTTGGCAATCCCAGAGGAGGCGATCGTCTAGGACAGGGAGCCAGGACAAACAAGAACAATGCAGCCGGACTTGATATCAGGGGGAAGAAGTCAGTCTTAGGCTTTTTAAAGCTCGAAACAGCAAGTATGTACGGACAGAGAAGGCGTGGAAATCTTGAAGATGTTGCCCTCAAATTGCCAGGGTTCTTCAAAACCTGATATACTTGCCAGCGACAAAGCTTGAGGCATTGTTGTGTGAGATGGGAACATTACCTCAAGTGCAGACGTATGTAAAATCGAGTAGCGGTTGTCAGCTATTAGTAAAAACTACTCAGCAAGTTACAACCCATACAGTAGTCTGTAATTTACGTGGATTTAGGTGTGAAGGAGAGAAATCATGACAGATAACGCAGAGCGCAGTGTCCAGCAATTACAGCCAGTTGTGGTTGGGAATGCTGGCCCGGCAATTTTAGGCATCAAGTTCAATGACTTGAACGGCGATGGTATCAGACAGGCAAATGAACCGGGTCTTCGGGATATCCCCATCCTCCTCGAATCAGCAACCAACACCAACGGCGTATTTGATGCTGGTACTGGCGAAGTCTCAACCACGACGGACGCTAACGGTGCGTTCTCATTCATAAATCTTGTCCCTGGCAACTATGTACTCACGGAAACCGCAATACCTGCGGGTTTCCGTGCTACCACTCCCAACCCCCTCGCGGTCACTGTCGGCAACAGAAATGCTAACGTTTTCTTTGGCAACACCGCAGTTACAGGCAGCCGAATCGTTGGATGCAAATACCTAGACATAGATGCCGACGGCTTCCGAGATGGAAATGAACCGGGCATTAAAAATGTCAGAATCTATATTGATGCCAATGGCAACGGTCAACGCGATGCAGGGGAACAGAACACTTTAACAGACAAAAATGGTGCATGGTCGTTCAACGTAGCACCCGGGACTTACAAGATTCGGGAAGAACGGATCATACGACAAATTAATTCTGTTACTGGACTAGAAGTTAATGCTACGAACGCAGAACCCTTAGAAACACAAGATTTTCCCCAAAGCACTCCCCCCGGCAACGTTCCCGTACTGGACGTGACGGTAGCAGCCGGTCAAACCTTTGCCTGCGCTCAAGTTGGCGATACTCCGCTCTATCAAATTGAAGTTAACAAATTTCGAGACATAGACCGCAGCGGCACGCGAAATGTTGTTAATGGAGTCTTGGAACCCCCCATTGCCCGAGTACCGTTTATTTTAGATGTCAACGGGAACGGTCGCTGGGATGGAGCAGCCTCCGAACCGATAGCCATCACAGATGCGAACGGAGTAGTTACCTTCAAGGATTTGCGAGCTGGCAATTACAAAGTGTTGGAAATTTTTCCAAGTGTACTGCCTGCTGAAGTAGGTGGCGGTGTCCCCGGAAACCTCAATGCTCCAGTATCAACAACTGGAAACCCCGCTCTCGTTTCGGCACCAGGGCCTCAGGCGCGATTCCAGGGTACGATCAGCAGAGAGCAACCGCTGCTAGTAGCAGACTCAACCTACACGCTGAAACCAAACGACCCTAAATTCATAGACTCCAACCGCGACGGCATTCAACAACCAGGTGAAAGATCGATCGCCACCACTGGTGAGCGGCCAATTTTTGCAGCGCCAGTTACAACTTTACCAGCCCCCAACCCCTCGCCATCACTTACCTTTTCTGCCGTTGGAGCTACTCAGGGTATTGGCAGTAATGCCGGTGTGGGCAACACTCTACCGAACATCAATGTCTTCAAATACAATGATTTGAATGCCAACGGTCGCTACGAACCAACTCAGGGTGAAGCGCCAATTAGCGGTGTAACTGTCTTCCTAGACACCAACAATAATGGGACTCCCGACACTGGAGAACAGCAACTCAGGACAAATGACCAGGGAAGAGCCGCCTTTACCAACTTGTCAGTAGGCAACTATGTCGTCCGAGAAGTTGTACCGCCAAATTTCTCCCCTTCTACTGCAGATCGCGTCGATGTTACCCTCAATCTTCAGGACGCGAACGTTACCTTTGCCAACACACCCAGCAGCAACATCACCGGTTGCAAGTTTGAGGACTTCAACCTGAACGGTTATCGAGATGGCAATGAACCACCTATTCCTGGTGTCAGCATTTTTATCGATAGCAATGGTGACGGTCAGTTGCAAGCAAATGAACCCACTACTACTACCAATCAGTTTGGTACCTTTGCCTTCAACAATTTGCGCCCTGGCACTTACAAAATTCGAGAAGTAACGCCTCCTGGTTACTTCCAAACGACTCAACCAGTAGATGTTGTTCTGGGTGCGAATCAAACCTTTACTTGCGCTTTGGTTGGTAACTCTCGCCGCTATGACCTGTTGGTTCCTAAATTCCGAGATGACAACCGCAACGGCATAAAAGACGGAAACGAACCGCCTCTTGCCGATGTGCCCTTCACTTTGGATTTGAATGGCAACGGCCGCTACGATGCTGCAACAGAACCGCTGGTGAGAACTGATGCTGCTGGTATTGCTCGGTTTAATAATTTGTCTCCAGCCAGCTACTCGGTTTTGGAAGTCTTCGATACTCCGGGCGTTCTCAACAATTTCCCGATCCGAACTGGGCCCAACCCGGTTAGCTTTGACGTGCCGGGCCCTAACACAGTACCGACAACTCCAGAAAGAGCTATTCAGAGCATCCCTGATAAGCTGACTGGCGGCACGAATACGGATGTGGTAACTGCTTCTAGCCTCCCCGATGATGATCTGCTCAACGGCGGCATTTCACGCGATGCTACGGTTAAGGCCAGCAGGGTCGATAGCTTGATCGCACCTCAGGGTCCAGGTTTTAGCTTGGGTGACATCCAGAAGTTGGAAGACGCGGCAAAGGCTTCGATCCAGTTGTTTATGGTAGAGAACGGTCTCGATCAACCTGCATTAGGCTTCGGCGCTCCTCCTGCAGTACCTGATTTTAAAGTTAGGTAGGATTTGTAGTTCGAGACTCAGCAATTAGCAACTAGCTTGTTTAAACTGCACGTCAAATCATGTTTTGGCGTGCTTTTTGCTGTTTTGACAATAATTAGAGGTTCGCGCGGCGGGTTTATCGATTTCTTTAATTACCGGAAATATTTTTCGTGAAACCCGCCTCTACAACAAATATATGCCGATGCTCCAAGGAGCCGGTTTTACCGACAATCTTTGAGGAAAACTCACAATTTATATAAACCAGCCCGCCACAATCATGGGATCGGCTGACGGGTTTATTTATCTCTTTAATTACTGTCTTTAGTAGTAGGGAACGATCGGCAAAAAGAACGATTCCCTAGTTCGAGAAAACCTTTATTTATAGAGGTAGAACTTAGAGGAATATGTTATGCCAACTCAACAACAGACCAATCCGGCTCAACATCAAGAACAGCGACCCGGTATTGAATCCGAGATGACCCCCCAACCTCAATCCTTCGCGGAGGGATATCGCGGTAGCGACAAATTGCGCGATAAAGTAGCCTTAATTACTGGGGGAGACAGCGGTATCGGGCGTGCGGTGGCGATCGCTTTTGCCAAAGAAGGCGCTAACGTGGTCATCAGCTATCTTAACGAAGATGAAGACGCTAAAAAGACCAAAGAGGCGATCGAACAACAAGGCCGTCGCTGTATTGCGATCGCCGGCGACATCGGCGACGAAAACGTCTGTCAAAACCTTGTAGAACAAACAGTTAAAGAATTTGGCCACCTCGACATCCTCGTCAACAACGCCGCCGAACAGCATCCCCAAGAAAGCATCGAAGACATCACCGCCGAACAATTAGAGCGCACCTTCCGCACCAACATTTTCTCAATGTTTTACCTCACAAAAGCCGCTCTAAAACACCTACAAGAAGGAAGTGCAATTATCAACACTACCTCTGTCACCGCTTACAAAGGCAATCAACAATTGCTAGATTACTCCTCCACAAAAGGAGCGATTGTTGCTTTTACCCGCTCTTTGTCTCAAAGTTTAGCTGAGAAAGGAATTCGCGTCAACGGAGTAGCTCCCGGCCCGATTTGGACGCCTCTAATTCCCTCGACTTTCCCCGAAGAAAAAGTTGAGAAATTTGGTGCAGACACGGCCTTGGGACGCGCCGGCCAACCCGATGAAGTTGCCCCCAGTTACGTGTTTTTAGCTTCAAAAGATTCGTCTTACATGACTGGTCAAATTTTGCATCCCAACGGAGGTTCTGTGATTAACGGATAGATTGGTCGCGAGTTGATTATAAGAGCATTTTTTAAGCGTGGGTTTCACCCACAATCTCGCATCATAACTCAGAATCTAAATAAATCCGCCCCCACAACCAGCTTACGGAGGGCGGGTTTATTCATTTTTTTAGTTATATCGTTTCCGGTTGGATGGGAATGATCGAGTCTCGGTCAATACTTCCACATTCCCCCACTTCCCATCATGTATAAGTGCAACCAGAATTGATATAATTAATCTGCGTTAATCTGTGTTTATCTGCTTGTATCGGCGGTTAAAAAAAGAGAATGTATTAACCGCAGATGACAAGGGATTGACGCGAATTCACGCCAATGAAGAGGATAGAGATATAAATAAATAATTCCGATGCTAACAGATTTGAGATTAGTTTTTGAACCTTGGTGACTTCACACAAAACAGTAATCCCGCTACGTGGGTAGCGGGATTGATAGGTTGCAGTTTAACTATTCTCTAGTTTTGCTAGAGGTGTAATTAGCTGACTGCTGAATTAGCTCAAGTTAGCCATTTCTTGCTGGATAGTGCTTTTGGCTGCTTTGAATTGAGTAGCCATTTGTTCCATTTGTGCTTCGCTCAAGTTGCGGCGAATTTGAGGGAACATATCGTTTTCTTCTTCTCTTACGTGATCTTTAACCGCTGCTTGGAGCTGTTTGATTTGGGCTTTGAAATCAGAAGAACTGGGGTTCATGGACTTAATCTTGGCGAGCATTTGCTTCATTTCTGCTTGCTCGTCGTACAGTTCTTGAGTGTTGCTGTAGTAGCTGCGAATTGCTGGATAAACAATTTGTTCTTCTGCTTCTGCGTGAACGCTGAGGTCTTTGTAAAGTTGACCGAAGAATTCTTGCAGTTTTTGAGGATCTTCGGTGCTTGCGATTTCCATAAAGAGGGTATCGGTTTTGCGGTGATCCATTGAGATGATTTCGGTGATGTTCATCTCATCTTTGCTGCGGGTAACTGCACCGCCGATGATGCCGGTCATGGCTGCCATTGCATCTTGCACGCGGGCCCAAACGCCTTGGTCGGGGTCTTTGCCGGTCAGTTCGCGCACGCCCAAGATTTCCATAACTCCCTTGAGTTGCTCTTGGTGAGCGCGGTTTTCAAAGTTAACTGTGTTGAGGGGAGTAATGGCGGCTTCGATGTCGGCGCCGACTACTTGAGCGGCTTTGTGAATTAACAGACCGGCCATTGTTTGTTTGTGTTTGAGCAGTTCGTGCTGGGTGACTTTTTCAAACAATGTCAGTTCAGAACCTTCCATGAGTTTCTGAACTTCTTCAATCATTTTTGCGCTGGTTTCTTTGGGCTCGGCTTGAATGCCGTATTGCACGATCGTAGTTTCTAATACGCCCAAGTTTTTGCGATCGTCTTCAAGCATATCCCGGAAGCGATCAGCCAGTTCGGAGTCGTTGCAGGAATTGATGAACAATTGCTCGTTGGCGATCAACAAGTTTTGCAGCGCTTTCATGTCTGCTAATTTAGTCGCGATCGCTTGGCGCTTGGTATCTTCTAAGGTAGCTACCATCTGTCGTTTCTCCTCTCAATGTCTTTGGTGTTCTTATATTTCTTAATTTATTGAAATATTCCGATAACATCCTCTTTCTCCCGACTGATTCATTAATATCCCGCGCAACCTATTGACTTTTAAGCAAAAAAATGGTAAGTATTTGAGACTGCTTGAAAAAAAAGCAAAAAACAAAAAATAACTGATGAATAAGGATTAATGGCAGATGAGTAATGATTTCTGTATCAATTAATCCCGATCGCAGAGCTGTAAAGCGCTACCATAGTTGCAGCCGAAGTTAACTAAAGTTTAAGAATAACTAGCTTGTCTCAACTGCTCACTGCTTTAGAGTTCCCAGCCAATGTCTGGAAGCTCAACAACGGGTTAACGGTCATTCACCAGCGAATTTCGGCCACACCGGTGGTCGCGCTAGACGTGTGGGTGAGGGCTGGCGCTACGCTGGAGCCGGATTCTTGGTCGGGAATGGCTCATTTTCTAGAACACATGATATTTAAAGGGACGGATTCGATCGCCCCTGGAGAATTTGACCAGGTAATCGAAAATCGCGGCGGTGTCGCCAATGCAGCTACAAGTCACGACTACGCCCATTTTTTCGTCAACGCTGCGGCCGATTATTTAGCAGAAACAGCGCAGCCACTGGCAGAATTGCTGCTGCGCGCTTCGATTCCAGATCTGGAATTTGATCGCGAGCGAGATGTGGTGCTAGAAGAAATCCGTCAAGCTCAAGACGATCCCGATTGGCTGGGTTTCCAAGCCATGATGGAAACAGTTTACCAGCGACATCCCTACAGGCGATCGGTACTCGGCACGGAAGAACTGCTGATGTCGCGAACTCCCCACGAAATGCGCTGTTTCCACCGATCGCACTATCAGCCGGAAAATATGACTGTGGTGGTAGTCGGGGGAATTGATGAACAACAGGCCAGAGATATTACGGGGAAAGCATTCGAGCAGTTTTATGATCCGTGGGATTGTCCCAAATTAACCGCAGAGGCGGAACCGCCACTGATAGAAATTCGCCGTCAGGAACTCTGTCTCCCCCGATTGGAACAAGCGCGGCTGATGATGGCCTGGACGGGCCCGGGAGTTGAACACTTGCAAAGTGCTTGCGGCTTGGATTTGCTGTCGGTGTTGCTTGCAAACGGGCGGACTTCGCGTTTAGTCAGGGAACTGCGGGAAGAATTACAATTGGTAGAGGCGATCGACAGCACTTTCTCGTTGCAACGGGAATCGAGTTTATTTACTATCAGTGCAGTCTTGGATGCGAAGGATGTCGAACAGGTGGAATCTCGGATTTGCGATCGGCTTTGGCAATTGCAGTCGGAGCCTGTTTCCGAGGTAGAATTGCTGCGCTGTAAGCGTTTGCTGTGCAACGATTTTGCTTTCTCGCTCGAAACGCCGGGACAGCTAGCGGGTCTTTACGGATATTACAATACGATCGCCACTGCCGAATTAGCGCTTAGCTATCCCACCAGGATTAAAGCATTTGGGCCATTAGACCTCCAGCGCCTAGCTCAACAATATCTCTCTCCTCGACGCTATACGGCCGTGGTGCTCAAACCAATCTAATTGGTAAACGGGTGAAAATAAATATCTTTTATACCGGATAGATGTTCGGCGTTTGTCGGGGGTTCTCTGTGCTTGTGGCGCACCCTACGGAGTAAAGGTTCGGCATTTGTCGGGGGTTCTTTGTGCTTGTGGCGCACCCTACGGGATAAATGTTGTTACATTTAGATGTTGTGCGTCAAGCCCTACCCGGTATGACATCATACAATATGCAAATGCAAAATAGAAAAATGGCAATCAAGTAATTACAAATTACCAATTACCAATTACCCATTCCAAATTACCAATTCCCAACTAAATTAACCATGAAAAATGAAATCCAGCGCACGGTTTTAGACAACGGTATTGTTGTCTTAGCAGCAGAAAATCCAGCAGCAGATATTATTGCAGCTAGGATATTCCTGCGGGCCGGCAGTCGCTACGTGCAGCCGGAACAAGCAGGATTGTGTCACTTGCTGTCGGCGGTAATGACTAAGGGCACCGATCGCCTGTCTTCGCTGGAAATTGCCGAGCGTGTAGAATCGGTGGGAGCGAGGTTGAGTGCCGACTCTACTACAGACTATTTTTTAGTGAGTTTGAAGACGGTTTCTGCGGATTTTGAGGAGATTTTGGAGTTGGCGGCGCAATTGACGCGATCGCCTACTTTCCCGGAAGCTGAAGTCGAACTCGAACGCCGCATTGCCATATCGGCAATTCGATCGCAACAAGAACAGCCATTTGCGATCGCCTTCGAGCAATTGCGGCACGCGATGTACCAGGAACATCCCTATGCTTTCTCTCCCTTGGGCACGGAAGCTACTATGTCAAAGCTCACCAGAAACGAGCTCGAAGAGTTCCACAAAACCTATTTTCGTCCTGATAATGTAGTTATTTCTGTAGCCGGCAGAATATCGACCGAAGATGCGATCGCCCTGATTGATCGAACTTTTGGCGACTGGAAAGCGCCTTTAACACCCCTGCCAACTTTAACCGTCCCCCCCCTGTCACCATCCCCTGAATCGGTCGTTACGGCGCAAGATACGCAGCAATCAGTGATTATGCTGGGCTACCTCGCACCCTCTGTCAAAAATCCCGACTATGCAGCGATTAAGTTGCTGAATACTTATTTGGGTAACGGTTTGTCGAGCCGATTGTTTGTGGAATTGCGGGAAAAGCGGGGCTTGGCTTACGACGTTTCCGCGCTCTACGCGACGCGCTTAGACACGGCTCAGTTTGTCGTGTACATGGGTACGGCGCCGGAAAATACGGCCACTGCTTTTGAAGGATTGCGCGCAGAAGTCGATCGACTCACCAGCATCCAACTAAGCGAGGAAGAATTGCAAGCTTGCAAGAATAAAATGCTCGGTCAATATGCTTTAGGAAAACAAACTAATTCGCAAATTGCCCAAGTTTTAGGCTGGTACGAAATTTTGGGATTGGGAATTAAATTTGACCAGCAATTTCAAGAAGAAATTGCACAGGTGACAGCTTCACAAGCGCGGGATGCTGCTAAGAAATACTTCATCGAACCGTATATTTCTTTGGTTGGCCCGGAGGCAGCGATTACAGAGTTGGGTGTAGCGGCTGTTTGTTGAGTAGGAAATTGGCGATCGAACTTTTCAAAAGTTCGATCACTTCGATCGCAGATCAAAAAACTTTGCTCGTCTGCTGTTTCTAGGAATGTGAAATCAATGTTTCGCGTTGCGATGTAAGAGATGAAAGCGCAAGTTATCTGGTCAACTGACACTTGGGTGGGATATGTATTCTTTGTAGGGTATTGCTTTTAAGCCAGGGCGATCGCCAAGCCTTGATTTCAGCGAGCAACAGAGAGCATGATCTTCCATCGTTAACTTTTTAAGTCACCCTTGCCGAAAAGTTGAAGCCTAATGTTCGTGGTCAGCGGCTGCAGATCACCTTTGCCACTCGCCAGCGGCTTGCAACAGTCCGCTGCACCACGGTTGTTAGCTTGCTGGTAGCTGACCACTTTTGCATTTGCTGAGAAAAGTTTCATGATGCTTGCTGAGAGCGTTTTGATTTGGTGCTGTTTTTTGATCCTGTGGTAAAGTCAGTTTCCGATCAGCCAAATCTTGGTAACAGGTGCCGACGAGTTCAGGGGCAATCACCACTTCATTGGTATCCGGTCGAATTGATAGTAGATGTAAATCGAACAGAGTGTGTATGTCGGCTCTGAGCGGTAAACCATTTGTTGGATGATTGGTTTGAGTACCTAGATATGGAATTATATGTGCTGCTTCGATAGCTGACTCTACATCACAATCAGTTATTGGACATCGACCACCGTAAGCAATTAACAACTTACGTCGAAATTCAGCCTGTCCCTGTCGCTGCACAATAGAAGCAGTTATCCGTCGTCTAGCATCTTGAAGAGTTTCAGCGTCAAAATATCCCTCTGATTCAATTTTCTGGCGCTCAGCATCTAGCTCAGATTGCTTAAAATTATCTGGCCTAAATCCCACCTTTGGGACACGCCATACCTTAACTAATCCAACTAATCCATCATCTTCGTTGAACGCACTTGCATCTCCACTAGCCAAGAATTTCCCATCAGGGCTGAAGTTTATGCTAATTGGCCACATGAAATCCAAGTAGTGCAACTTTTCACGGTTTTTTAAGTTCCAAATCTCAATGCCATTGTATACTTCAAAAGCTAGAATTTGACCAGTAGGATCGACTGCAAAGCATTTAACATATTCGGACTCCTCAGCAAAAGCTTGTTGCAATTCTCCTGTTTGCACATTCCAGATTTTGACACCACCACCTCCACTACTAATTAGACTGCTACCATCTGGTGTGAAAGCAACCGTGCTAATATTGCTAGAATGACCCTCTAAGACATACAACGGCTCACCTAAACTTATATCCCATAACTTAACAGTAGCGTCATTACTGCCACTAGCTAGGGTTTTACCATCAGGACTGAAGGCAAGAGTATTTACTCTAAGGTCATGTCCTACAAAAGTACGGATTAGCTCTTTACTATCAATATCCCAAAGGTAAATAGTTGTTTTTTGTCCATCGGCAGTCTTATATTTATTTTCTCCTCCACTTGCAAGCAACTTACCATCGGGACTAAATGCAACTGAATGAATCGGATCTTTGCGTTTCGCAAGTGTACAAATTAAGTTTCTTGTTTTTAAATTCCACAATTTAACTGTCTTGTCAAGACTACCGCTAGCCAAAGTTTTTTCGTCAGGGCTAAGACTGAGAGAGACTATGGTATCCCTATGTTCTTCAAGAATAGTATCTACTTCTTGAGTGTCTAGATTCCAAAAGATAATTTCACTCCCGCTAACGCTAGCTAACATTCCATCTGAAGTAATTGGAACCCCATAAATCCAACTGGAATGACCTCTCAATTCAGCCACACATTCCCAAGTTTGGTTTAGATCAGATTTGCTCATGACGGTTGGCTCTTCGCGCTGAAATGATTCGGATTACATTGTTTTGACGTTCTGTCCAGACTACTACCGCTATTCCAGAACCGAGAAAACCGATTCCAAACCAGCGATCTTCGCCCTAATCAAAACGATCAGAAGAGCTCAATCAGCATTTCACCATCAAACATCGCGGGAACATCGGCAAAATCAATCTGATGTTTACGGATGTTTTCAAGGTTTTTCGCTTCGTCCCACTCAAATTGCATGAAGGATTAGGATATGCGAGATTAAACTATCTTCATTCATTATCACGCATTTGGCCCAACAGGTTTTATGCTGCACAGGAGATCGATGTTGGGATCTAAACTCGATCGCCCGCAAGCATTAAACACTGGAAAAAACTTAGTGCGACTTCAATTGAACCTTTTCTGTTCCCGATCGGTCTAAATTGAACAGACGCCCGATATGTCTAATTTATATGTACTTAGTAAAGCACTTTCAGATTAAAAAAGAGCTGACTCCGTGGGTTAGCGGACTCCTCGCCGCTTCCCTGCTGGCAGGAGTAGGCTATACAGCTTACAGCCAACTCACAGTCAAATCCAGCCGCGAAACCAGGCGCAAGGAAAAAACCGTTGCTGTCGAAAGGGTGAACCTGCCGATTACAATTTCGGCAAACGGCACAATAGTGCCCGAACGTTCCGTTAACGTCAGCCCCAAAACTTCAGGAATGCTCAAAAGTTTGCTGGTCAAGGAAGGAGATAAAGTTGAAAAAGGGCAGATTCTCGCCTACATGGACGACTCCAACCTCCAAGGGCAACTTACCCAAACTCGCGGACAACTCGCAGCCGCGGAAGCAAACCTGCAAAAATTGCTCAACGGCACTCGATCGCAGGACATTGCTGTGGCTAAGGCAGTGTTGGCAGAACAACAGGCAAGTCTGGAAAAATTGCTCAACGGCAATCGAACCCAAGACATTGCTGTAGCCCAGGCACAAGTGGCTGAGCAACAGGCAACGCTGCAAAAATTGCTCAACGGCAATCGAAGCCAGGATATTGCCGTAGCCGAGGCACAACTAGCTGAACAACAGGCAAATTTACAAAAATTGCTCAAGGGCAATCGGCCTGAAGACATCGCCCAAGCGATCGCCAAACTCAGAGATGCCGAATACGCCAAAAACCAAGCTGAGGAAGACTTTCAGAGAAATCAGGAACTCTATAATGCCGGAGCCCTTGCTTTGCAAGTTGTGAACAACTCCCGCACCGCGCGCGATCGAGCTCAAACGCAAGTCAGGCAAGCCGAACAAGCTGTAGCTTTGCTGCGATCGGGTACTCGCCCCGAAGAAATCGCTTCGGCGCGGGCTGCAGTCGAGCAAAAACGGCAAGCTTTGACCCTGGCGCGATCGGGCGCACGCCCCGAAGACATCGCTGCGGGGCGGGCTGCAGTGGAGCAAAAACGGCAAGCTTTGGCCCTGGCGCGATCGGGCGCACGCCCCGAAGACATCGCTGCGGGGCAGGCCGCAGTCGAGCAAAAACAGCAAGCTTTGGCGCTGCTAGAAGCTGGTTCTCGCCCGGAAGACATCGCCCAAGCCCGCGCCCAAGTTCTCGCCGCTAGAGGCAGCCTGCAAAGCGTTCAAGCGCTAATCGACGACACTGTGCTGCGGGCTCCTTTCACCGGCACTGTTACCCGCAAGTACGCCGATCCGGGCGCTTTTGTGACTCCCACGACGGCAGGTAGTGCGGTTTCTTCGGCGACTTCTTCTTCGATTTTGTCCTTAGCTTCAAAAAATCAATTAGTAGCAAACGTAGCAGAAACTAATATTTCTCAGATTCGGATCGGCCAGGCTGCATCTATTGAAGCCGATGCTTTTGCGGGAAAGACTTTTACAGGTAAAATTACTCAAATTTCGCCTCAGTCGATCGTCCAGCAAAATGTGACAAGTTTTGAGGTAAAAGCGGCAATTATTAATGATGATAAACAAATGCTGCGATCGGGCATGAATGTGAATGTTGAGTTTAAGGCTGGTGAACTCAAAAATGTTTTGGTAGTTCCGACTGCGGCAATTGTCCGCCAACAAAGGGAAACGGGGGTTTATGTTCCCGGTGGAGAAGATGGTAAACCTGCTTTTATGCCGATTAAGACTGGTATGACGGTGGATGATAAGACGGAAGTGCGATCGGGTTTGAAAGGAAATGAAAAAGTGCTGATGAGTTTCCCCCCGGGATTGCGGCCTAGATCCCAAAATCCATCGGGTGGGATTCCGGGTTTGCAACCGGGTGGGGGAACGCGCTTGCGTTAGTGGGAAGGAAGAAGAAAAGCACTAAACGGATTTTGACACGGATACACGGATTAATTATTGAGTGTGAGTCATATCAAATCCATTGGTATCAGAATTATGGATCTCTCTCTTCTCGGACTCTGCGCCCTCTGCGCCCTCTGCGGTTTAATCATTCAGAAACAATCGTAAACGAGATCAGATATTGAAGGAAGAAGAAAGAAAGTTTTAATTGCCCAATGCCCAATGCCCAATGCCCTATGCCCTATGCCCTATGCCCAATAACCAATAACATGAAATTACAGACTCGCCCCCGTACCAACAAAATCTCTAACGTTCAAATCGCGTTCATGGCGACTGAGGCGCTGTGGAATAATAAGTTGCGTACCAGTTTAACTATGCTGGGGGTAATTATTGGGATATCTTCGGTAATTGCTATTACTTCGGTGGGACAGGGAGTACAAAAATCAACTGAAGAACAGTTAAAGGCTTTGGGTACAAATGTGCTGTTGGTTTTATCCGGCGCTTCGCGATCGGGCGGTGTCAGTCAGGGAAGCGGTTCTGCTACTACTCTTACTTGGGATGACGCTAGGGTGATCGGCAAACAAGCTCCCGCTGTTAAGGCGATTTCGGCTTATTTGCAGCGTCAAGTGCAAGTGGTTTACGGCGGACAAAATTCATTTACTTCGATTTTGGGAACGGATTTAAACTATCCAGATGTGAAGAATATTCAACCCCAAGAAGGACGGTTTTTTAATGAGGATGAATTGAATGCTGCTGAGCCTGTAGTTGTCCTTGGTTCTAAGGTGCGGGACGAACTTTTTGGAGCCGGAGCTAATCCGCTATCCTCCGATATTCGCATTCAGGGAAACCGCTACAAGGTCATTGGAGTGATGGAAAGCAAGGGGTCTGTAGGGGGAACCGATCAGGACGATCGAGTGTATATTCCCCTCAAAAATATGTCTTCGCGGATTGTGGGGAGAAATTCTTTAGCGGGGATTGCGATCTCGGGTTTTTGGTTGCAAACTGCCGACGAAACTGATGTAGCGGATGCTCAATTTCAAGTGGAAAATATCATGCGCTTGCGCCACAATATTTATCCGCCACAGCCGGATGATTTTCGAGTTGTAAATCAAGCTGAGATCGTTAATACTTTCAGCAATGTGATAGGTTTATTTACGGTTATGGTGGGTGCGATCGCCGGAATTTCTTTGGTGGTTGGCGGCATCGGTATTGCTAATATTATGTTGGTGTCTGTTGTGGAACGCACTAAGGAAATCGGGATTCGCAAAGCGGTAGGCGCTACTAATGCAGCAATTCTAATTCAATTTATGGCGGAATCTATTTTAGTTTCCACGGTGGGGGGAACGGCGGGTATTGGGTTGGGAATTGCGATCGCCTTTGGGGCCTCGACAGCGTTCAAATTTCCGTTTGTGGTTTCTGTATGGTCGATCGCGGCGGGTTTTGGGCTGTCTTTTACTGTCGGGTTGTTAGCTGGAGTATTGCCGGCTCGGAATGCCGCTCGCTTAGATCCGATCGCAGCCTTGCGGAATGATTAAATTTAAGCAATATCAGCTCTTGTGGGGTGGGCATCCTGCCCGCCCGAAAGCCTAAATTTTAATTCAGCTTATAGTAAACCCGCTTGAAAAATCTGGTTTGCGGTGAGGTTCAAATCGGGAAAAGTTTGCGACACAATCCGATCGTTCTCTCGAAACTTGAGGATTTGATATTCACCATCAACCAAGTTACACACAGAAATTGTCGGTTGTTTGGGATTGCCAATAAAATTGCGTCCGCCCAACGCAGCATAATCCACAATCCAATATTCAGGAATACCCATCTCCTCATAATCAGCATATTTCAAATAGTAATCATCGCGCCAATTGGTTGACACAACCTCAATTACCAAAGGTATCGATGCACCCAAACTGAGGACAGATTGTTTTTGCCACAATGTTTCGTTCACCAGATTTGCACGATGCAGCACCAACACATCAGGCAAATAACCAGAATCTTTTTCAGGAGGTCTAACTATCACTTGGTTGGGGATACCGTATGGCAATCCGAGATGATTAATTTGAAGAGCAATTGCGATCGTAAGAAAGCCTGTAACTTCTTGATGTTCGCCTACTGGTTGTATTATTTCAATAATATTTCGATTGTGCAGTTCGTAGCGTACCGCCGCATTTTCTGGCAGCTACTCCACAAATTCCTCGAAGTTTACGAGCTTAGGTAAAGCTTGAGTCATAGGTTTTCAGGATTACCGATAATATAAATTATATCTCTATCTATCTGCGTTTATCTGCGTGCATCTGCGGTTACAAATTTCCATTTTTTTATAAAGTCCGCAAGTTATTGTGCCACTTATGCTGTAACCATTTCGGGTTTGATATCAGGTGATGCTGGCTCAAAATACAACACCATGATTTGCTCTGGATACAACCCGACAGATTCATAAGTGCGTCCGTTGCGATCGCTAAATTCAACCTCGAATGCTGTACCATCAGCCAACAGTTCAACTACAGTCCCTACTTGTCCGCGCCACAGATTATATTCAGGAATATCAACTATTAAGGCAACGACATCTAGTAATTTAATTGTATTCTTTTTCACTCTTATTACCTCCAGACATTACAGAGGATAGCAGGTTGTTAATCTCGGAATCTCGGAATCATGCTCAATAATCCAGCCACTCCGAAGGGTTGCACTTCTATTTTGCCATTCAATCGTGAAATCTAGGGTATAGCGTTGCCCGAACCCATCCCGCCTCCCTAACTGAGCTTCGTGAGTTTGAATGACTTCAAGCAAAATTTGGCGCAATTCCTCAGCATTGTCAGGTGTCATCCCAAGAATTGACGAAAAAAGCCGCGCTTTGTGTTTGCCATCGTCATGTTCTGGATTGAGGCAGTAGTCACGAAGTTTACGAATATCAACAACTGCATTCTTTGCATTTGGAATGAGCATAGAAAAGCTGATACGAATAAGCAGCGCTCAGTTTATCTCGAAATTTGTGATGCAGGCTAACTTTCTGGAGATTGAACTTTCGGTGTCTGAAATCCCCGTATTCTAGTAATGAAACATCTGTTATACTCGGGTGAATTGTGATTGAGGTTTGGGATGGAAGTTCGGTTGGCGCACATGGATGATTTGGATGAGGTGACGCGGTTGTTCGATCGCTATCGCATCTTTTACGGTCAGGTTTCGGAGCTTGATGCAGCCCGTCAGTTTATCCAAATGCGTTTCCAACAGGGTGACTCAACAATATTGATTGCGTTGGATGGACTTCTGGGTGTAGGTTTTACTCAGCTTTATCCGAGTTTTTCGTCAGTTTCAATGAAACGAGTTTGGATTTTGAATGATTTGTTTGTTGAAGAAACGGCTCGTCGGCAAGGTGTTGCGGCACAATTAATGCAAGCGGCGGAAAGCTTTGCACGTCAAAGGGGTGCCGTGAGAATTGCATTATCTACGCAGATAACCAATCACAGTGGACAATCACTTTACGAATCTCGTGGGTATGTCAAAGATGAGGTGTTCTATCATTACTCACTCCCGTTGTAATTCATGTATATTGCTAAATGTGTGCGATCGACTATCATTAGTGCGATCGCTCCGATCATCCGTGTATCCGTGTCACAATCCGTGTCGTGTTCTTCCAATTTTTACCAGCGAATATGTCTATCCAGTGTTATCCTCACATAGGCAAGGGCATGATGTATCGGCATCGCACTCGCAAGCCCCATTCTGACTTTCTGTTGTGGCTGAAAAAATTTCTGGGATTGCAGCGAATACCGCATATCCCAGCACCAAGCTTACAGCTAGAAAAGTTAGCACAACCGATCGTAGACGAGGAAGCTTTCTCAAACGAATAGATATAGTGGAGGTTGAGCGAATACCGATCGAGTTCCAAACAATATCATAGATGATGATGAAGAATAAAAAAAATTATAAAAATAGCGAGTTATTAGGTGCATCACAGCCTAAGCCTCTCATACTAATGGGCTATTTTTTAGCATTACTTGCAACTTTGATATGGGCGGGAAATTTCATTGTTGCCCGAGCTTTTAATCAGGATATTCTTCCAGTAGGACTAGCTTTTTGGCGATGGGCGATCGCAGTTGTAACTCTGACACCATTCGCGATCGAAACGACAATAGCGGACTGGAAATTGGTACGAAAACATCTGCCATACTTGACTGTATCAGGATTTTTAGGCGTGACTGCTTTTAACACGTTAATCTATATTGCAGGTCACACAACACAGGCGACAAACTTGTCATTAATCGCTGCTTCTTCTCCTATTTTTATCGTACTAATGTCTGCGGTTTTTTATGGCGAAATTATATCCTTGACGCGGTTCGTGGGAATTGCGCTCGCAGTCAGTGGCGTTATACTTTTGCTCGCCGGAGGTTCTTTAGAAAAATTACTAAATATTTCTTTCGCAATTGGCGATATTTATATGCTATTTGCAGCCATAATCTTCGCGGGCTACACCATGTTAGTCAAACGGAAGCCATCGTCCATGCACATCAAAACCTTTAGCTTATGTACTTTTAGTTTAGGACTATTATTCTTAGTACCCTTATATGCCCTTGAATGTTGGATTTATCATCCTGTTGTCTTTAATCCTGCCATCGTGATGACATTGGTCTACGTTGGGGTTCTTTCTTCGGTAGTGGCTTATCTGGCATGGAATCAGGCGATCGCCCTAATTGGCCCTTCCCGCACTGCTTTAATCTACTACATGATTCCAGTCTTTAGCGGTCTTGGTGCGCGGCTTATTCTCAATGAACCGATCGCCTTAGTTCATCTCTTTAGTACGATGTTAATTGTCGCCGGCATTATTATTACCAATAGACAGTAAGTATCTAACAAAACCTCCAAATTCATAGCGCATCAATCCGCGTTCATCAGCGGTTAAAAAACAAAAACATCAATAAACTAGAAGGGTGTTTGAGAGTTTTCGAGTAGTTTGAAGAGTTGATGTTATCTCAAATCCGCGCTTCATCGGAATTATTCATCTCTCTCTTCTCGGAATCTGTGTTTTCTTTATTCTAGAAATGTTAAATCATTCCGATCCAACCGGATTTGATATTAAAGGGCGATCGCTATTGCCCTTTCCGATCAAAAAATGTACCAAAAAAATTGCACCCACTCCTCAAAGAAGTAGGTGCTCATAAAACAACAAAATGTACTTTGAGTTCTAAAAACTCAAAACTCCCTTAATAGGCGTCTTGCAATTCGTAGAAATCAGGGGAAATGTAATCCTTCCGCAGCGGCCAGCCTACCCAATCTTCGTTCATCAAAATCCGTTTCAGATTCGGATGTCCTTCATAAACGATGCCGTACATATCGTAGGATTCCCGCTCTTGAAAGTCGGCTGCTTTCCAAATCCAGTAGACTGATGGCACTCTGGGATCTTCGCGGGGTACGAATACTTTGACGCGGACTTCTTCAGGCTTGGAAGCATTGTCTGTCAGTTTAACCAAGTGGTAGACGCTGACTAAATCTTGTCCCGGCCCTTGGTCGTAGGCGCACT
Organism: Microcoleus sp. S13_B4; assembly: GCF_036700885.1. Classification (NCBI taxonomy): domain Bacteria; kingdom Bacillati; phylum Cyanobacteriota; class Cyanophyceae; order Oscillatoriales; family Microcoleaceae; genus Microcoleus; species Microcoleus sp. S13_B4. The sequence continues at coordinate 9,287 of NZ_JAUBPU010000057.1, read as the reverse complement.
GGCACTGCATATAATTAAACCCGTAGGCATACAGTGCTGTTGACATCGGAATTAAGAATTCTCGATCGACCTTTAATATCTCCACGCCCAAATTATCGGCCGCTAAAGCTTCGTGTTCAAAGCCATTCTGAGTCAACCACTGGGAAACCTTCCCGGCTTCAACAATTGCAGATTCTGTCTCAGCCACGGTTTACCTCCTGTTTTTGTCCTGCAAGCAGGGCCGGCGGTACAGGCATTCCCATTGCTTCTGTCAATTCCTTCGGCGGCGCTATCCGGCCTGGAATAGACAAGTATTTGCCGTCCAAAATGTCGTCTACTACTTTCATTTTGTGGGGTCTGGTGTAGTAGCGGTGGGTTGGCAGCAAATTGGCCCGTTCTTGCATGGAATTGTTGGCGATTTTTTTCCGCAGTTTGATAATTGCGTCAATAATCGCTTCTGGGCGGGGGGGACAGCCGGGGATGTACACGTCTACTGGAATCAGTTTGTCAACGCCGCGCACTGCTGTGGTGGAGTCCATGCTGAACATTCCGCCGGTGATCGTGCAGGCGCCCATCGCGATGACGTATTTGGGTTCCGGCATTTGTTCGTACAGCCGCACCAAGATGGGGGCGTACTTCATGGTAATTGTGCCGGCGGTGATGATCAAGTCGGCTTGCCGGGGGCTCGATCGCGGTACTAAGCCGAATCTGTCGAAGTCAAAGCGCGATCCGATCAAAGCTGCAAATTCAATGAAGCAGCAGGCCGTGCCGAAAAGCAGCGGCCACAGGCTCGAAAGTCTCGCCCAATTGTAGAGGTCATCCACTGTTGTCAGGATGACGTTCTCTGAGAGTTGGGATGTGACTTCCGGGCGCTCGACAGGGTTGATCAGCGCTTTTTGTGATTTGTCAGAACTTAAGACCATTCCAAGGCTCCTTTGCGCCACGCATAGACAAGAGCAATAACGAGGATCGTGATAAAAAACAAGGCTTCGATAAAAGCCAACAGTCCTAGCTGGTTGAAAGCAACCGCCCAAGGATAGAGGAAGACCGTCTCTACGTCGAAGATGACGAAGACCAAGGCGAACATATAATATCTGATGTTGAACTGAATCCAGGCTCCGCCGATCGGCTCGACGCCGGATTCGTAGGTAGTGCGTCGGTCGTAGGGACGACTTTTGGGCCGCAGAACCTTAGACGCCGTGAGGGCGAGGATAGGGACTAGGCTGGAAATTAACAGGAAGCCTAAGAAATACTCGTAGCCGCTGAGTGCAAACACGGTGAATAATTACTGCCTAGGTGAAAGGGTTCTGTAACTTGTCTGTTACATTATATAGATTTTGGGTAGCTAAAATTACGAGTTGGTTGAGATTAATCATCCATCTTCTGCAATAATTTTTAATGTATATTTTAAGATTAGCTTACCTACTCTTTTGGAGCTATGAGCGATCAAGCCACTGAAACTAAAACCCTTGATCGGCACGAGTGCCGCGCCTGCGGCTACGTCTACAATCCGAAAAAGGGCGATCCTAAAATTGGCATTGCCCCGGGCACGGCTTTTGAAGATTTGCCCCAAACTTGGGTCTGCCCCGTTTGTGCAGCGCGCAAGTCGATGTTTCAAAATCTCGGTCAGATGGAAGGGGTATCGGGATTTAAGGCAAATCAGCGCTACGGTGTCGGTGTCAACGGCATGACCGAAGGTCAGAAAAGTTTGCTGATTTTTGGCGGCTTGGTCGTTGGTTTCTTGTTGTTACTTAGTATGTATGGTTTGCAGTAAAACGATTGTGAGATTTTGGCAACGAATTGTAATGTTATTGGCCGCTGCGCTCATCTGTACGAGTTGCAGCACCATCGGTTCTGTGAGTTACAACCCCTGGCAAGTGGTTTCCTTGCCGACGGAAGCTAATTTGCAGGATATTGCCTTTACGGGCAATCCTCAACACGGCTGGGTTGTGGGTTCTGAGGCGACTCTGCTCGAAACCCTTGACGGCGGTACTAGCTGGAAGTCTATAGCACTGGATATCGACGATCCGAGGTCGCGTTTTGCGTCGGTGAGTTTTTCGGGTTCCGAAGGCTGGATTGTCGGCCAGCCTTCTGTTTTGCTCCACACGAACGATGAGGGTAAGTCTTGGACGCGGATTGCTTTGAGCAGTCAGTTGCCTGGTTCTCCGAGTACGATCGCAGCTTTGGGCCCGAATTCCGCCGAAATGACGACCGATGTGGGGGCGATTTACCGGACTTCTGACGGTGGCAAAAATTGGAAAGCTGTCGTGCTGGATTCTTTTGGGGTAGTTCGCAACATCAACCGTTCTGAAGATGGGCAGTATGTAGCGGTATCCTCGAAGGGTAATTTCTATTCGGTGTGGAAACCCGGACAAGAAGCTTGGGAACCTCACAACCGCAACAGTTCTCGCCGCCTGCAAAATATGGGCTTTACCAAGGACGGGCGTTTGTGGATGCTCGCCCGCGGCGGTCAGATTCAGTTTAGCGACCCGTCCAATCCTGAAGGTTGGGGAAAACCGTTTTTTCCCGATCGCAAAGCGAGTTGGGGTTTGCTGGACATGGCTTACCGGACTGATAATGAAGTTTGGGTAGCCGGCGGCGGCGGCAATTTGCTGTGCAGTTTGGACGGCGGGAAAACTTGGCTAAAAGACCGCGAAGTAGAAGATGTTCCCGCTAATTTTTACAGGATTGTCTTTATGGGCTCCGATCGCGGATTTGTGATCGGCGCGAGCGGTACTTTACTTAAATATCAAGGTTCAGCGCAAGCGGCTTGATAGTAGAATAGTAATAGAGATTGTCTGTCAATTTGTTGTTGAAAGGAGGATTCTAAATGGCTGGTACAACTGGAGAACGTCCGTTTGGGGACATTATTACAAGTATCCGTTATTGGGTAATTCACAGCATCACCATTCCGGCTTTGTTTATTGCTGGATGGCTGTTTGTGCAAACGGGTTTGGCTTACGATGCTTTCGGAACTCCTCGCCCTAACCAATATTTCACACCGCAGCGGGAAGAAGTGCCGATTATCTCGGATCGCTTTGAAGCTAAGAAACAAGTAGATCAGTTCATTGCCAAGTAATTTAACAAGGATTTGGAAAAATGACGAGCAGAACCCCCAACAATGAGCCAATTTCGTATCCGATTTTTACGGTGCGCTGGTTGGCAGTTCATACTTTAGGTGTCCCAACAATTTTCTTTTTGGGCGCGATCGCAGCAATGCAATTTATTCAACGATAGGAGTTTACAATGCCTGAGCGCGTTCCTAATCCCAACGAGCAGCCTGTTGAGTTAAACCGGACTTCTTTGTATTTGGGTTTGTTGCTGATTTTTGTTTTGGGTATTTTGTTTTCCAGTTATTTCTTTAATTAACTGGTGTTTGAGTTTGCTTTCAATAGTTCGATCGAATGTGTTTAGCTGTGAATTAGTGAGGTGATGGCTATGTTTAGTGAAAGTGGCAGAATTCCTTTGTGGCTGGTAGCTACTGTCGCAGGTCTCGGTGTTCTGGGCATTGTGAGCCTTTTCTTCTACGGTGCTTATGCCGGTTTGGGTTCTTCGATGTAAGGAGAATCAAGCTGATTTTCGGCTTTTAACCCCCCTTAAAAAAGGGGGTTTTTAATTATTAGGCGAATTGTGCTGGTAAATCTAGGATTAATTTTAGAGAAAGTGTTGATTAGACGAGCAATTGCATAAATTTTTGACCGATAGACCGCAGATGAAAGGCAGATAAACACAGAGTAACGCAGATAATTTCAAGAATTGAGAGTGAATGAATGCAATTGCTCGTCTATTGTTTGACAAGTTTATGATCAGTTGCTGCTAGTCGATGAGAGCGAGATTATTTGTGGTTGGGAAAATGTGCTCAATAAATCGCTCCGGGGTAGGTTGAGGAAAAACCCCAAAATCCCTGGTCACTAGCGGACGATCGCTAAGAGAGTGTGAGCAGATCGTGAAATTAGCCAAAAGTTGCTAGTAGAATGGTGCAAGAGCCGATCGCTCGATCGTAGTGCACAGCGAAATATGACCCCACCGCCGCCCCGCAAACCTCAAACCGTCTTGGGTGCGATTACCCAAGCAGTCCAGACTATTGCCAAGGTTAATTTTAACCAGCTAGTGCTGAAACCGAACGCCAAAGTACCCGAACTGTGGGTACAGGATGCGGGTGCAGCTAAAGCTGAGGTTTATCCGCTGTTGGGCGATCGATATTTGTTAGGTCGATCGTCCAAATCTTCAGATATTGTAGTTCGCAATCCCGTAGTCAGTCACGTGCACTTATCCCTGTCGCGCGATACTCGGCGGCGGACTCCTTTTGTGATCAAAGATGAAGACTCCACAAACGGCATTTACAGCGGCAAAAGGCGAGTTAAAAGTATGTCCCTGCGTCACGGAGACGTGTTCACTTTAGGCCCGCCGGAACTAGCCGCCGCTGTCAGAATTCAGTACGTATATCCGCCGCCTTGGTATGTCCAACTTGTGCGTTACAGCTTTTACGGCGTCAGCGGAATCACCGCTTTGATTGCGGTTTTGGTAGGTATGGAATCGACCAAGTTTCACGTGCGGCCTCTGCCGAGAAGTATCAATGGCCCCGTGATTGTTTACGCCCGTGACGGGCAAACTCCCCTGCGTCCTCCTCAGAATAACGCTCACTTAGAATTAAAGCAATTGCAGGATTTTTCGCCTTATTTATCCAAGGCGGTACTTGCTTCGGAAGATAGCCGCTACAATTGGCATTTGGGGGTAGATCCGCTGGGCGTTTTGCGAGCACTTTTAACTAATGTTCGCGGGGGCGGAATTCGTGAAGGTGGTAGCACTCTGACCCAGCAGTTGGCGAGGAGTTTGTTTCGAGATTATGTGGGAACTCAAGATTCGGCGGGACGCAAGTTTCGGGAAGCCGTAGTTGCTTTGAAAATGGAGAATTATTACAGCAAAGATGAGCTGTTGCTGACTTATTTAAATCGCGTGTTTTTGGGAATTGACCTTTACGGTTTTGAGGATGCGTCTCGGTTTTATTTTGGCAAATCCGCAAAGGATTTAACTTTGTCAGAGGCCGCAACTTTGGCGGGGATTTTGCCTGCGCCAAACAGTTTTAATCCGATTCAAAATTATCAATTGGCGGTGCAGTACCGCGATCGAGTGATCGAACGGATGCGGGCTATGGGGACGGTTTCTCAGGAAGAAGCCGATCGCGCGAGGCGATCGCGCATTGAGATCAATCCCAAAGCTCGTCAATATCTGCAAAGTACGATCGCTCCTTATTTCTACAGTTATGTATTTGACGAATTGGAGTTTTTGCTGGGGGAGCAGTTAGCCAGAGAAGGCAATTTTATTGTAGAAACAGGTTTGAATCCCGGCCTGCAAAAAGTGGCTGAAGCTTCCCTCAAAAATGCTGTAGAAAATGTTGGAACGAGTGCAGGTTTTTCTCAAGGAGCCGTGGTAACTCTCAATTCTGGAACCGGGGAAGTCTTAGCTTTAGTTGGGGGCGTAGATTATTTGCAAAGTCAGTTTAATCGGGCTACCCAAGCTTTGAGACAGCCCGGTTCTACATTTAAAATTTTTACCTATGCAGCCGCCCTCGAACGCGGAATACCAGCGAGCAAAACTTATTCTTGCGAACCGCTTTCCTGGGGCGGACAAAGTTACAGCGGCTGCGAAAGAACCAGCGGCACTGCTGATATGTACCGGGGTTTAGCACAGTCGGAAAATGCAATTGCTTTGAGAGTAGCACAAGATGTTGGTTTAGACAATGTAGTGGGAATGGCTAGACGTTTAGGGATTACATCTCCACTGAATTTGGCCCCAGGTTTAGTATTAGGTGAAAGTGAAGTTAATGTATTGCAATTAACGGGTGCTTTCGGGGTTTTGGCGAACCGGGGTTTGGGCAATCGCCCCCACGTAATCAAGCGAATTATTGACAGCAGCGATTGCAAAGATAGGAATAATTTTAACAGTTGTCGGGTGATTTATGACTATCAAAAAGATGGCATTGCTAATCGGCAGTTAGTTTCTGAAGCCGTAGCGGATACGATGACTGATATGCTGCAAGGTGTGGTGCGGGGAGGTACTGGTAGCAGTGCTGCTTTGGGGTTGGGAGAAGCTGGCAAAACAGGCACGACTAATGATAATAGAGATTTGTGGTTTGTCGGTTATATTCCGAGTCAGCAACTGGTGACAGGAGTTTGGTTGGGAAATGATGATAATTCTCCGACTGGGGGAGGTAGTGCAAATGCTGCTCAGTTGTGGGGGGAGTATATGCGGCAGGTGGCGCGTTGAGTGGATGCGGGGATTGGACGAATTTTGATACGGCATTGAAATATACAATTTAAATGCCGGTGAGATTCGTTTAGCCGAAACCCGAAAGGGAGTTCTAACTTCATGGCAGGTAGATTTGAGATTTTTAGCGGAATTCTCAATTTTCTACCTGCTCTGCTGTCTGTTGAAACTATCGCAGGCAGTTTTTTTTTGAGAAAGCATCCGCCACCTCAAAGAGAACGTCAACGGTCGCTGGCACCGATCTTATGGTTGAGTCTCATAGCTGATCGCCAGCGACCGTTGCCGTTCTTGTATGGACGTTTGCCAGTCTTTGGGCGATCGCACTTTTTGACCTGCTTAGTCTAAACTCCAATTCCATATCGTCGGGGGGATTAGCCATAAAGTCTTCTAGAGAAACATTTTCTGATAAAACGGCAGCCATTACCATAGCTATTTACCTCCTTATAACTCCTAATTAACTTCGACGGTAAGGTAGGAATCACGCACCCTACATTTTATCTTTCTTTGTCAACCCCATTACGAATGCCCAATGCCCAATCTAATCAATCTCAATTTGATTGGGAGGTTTAGGTTGATTCTGTTTGTCATCCTTCAAAGTTTTACGCCCAGAACTAGCATAGTCCTTGTACAATTCCACAAACATCTTTGTCAACTGCTGCAAAGAAAGTTGTTCCCCATTAATTTGAGCTTTCATATAAGCTTTAAGCACTTCAATGTAAGCCAAACCGAGAGCAAGCGTGAGAGTTGCTGCGGTTGCACCGGAGATAGCACCGCCGACAACTGTACCCGCACCAGGAATCATTTTAATCAAATTAGTAACAATACTTCGGCCGACAGCAGTAACCCCGCCAGCGCCGCTAATAGCAGACAGCATCGCCGAAATAAACCCCTTATCAAAGGGCATTCCAAAAATCACAGTAATATTAGCAATCATTGCCGTTTGCATCGTCATCAAAATCGGCGCATCAGCAAACGGTACAGGAGTCGCGCCGACAATTGCAGAACCTGCAACATAAGCACTTAGATACTTAAATGCCATATCAGATTTGAGCGCAATATTTGCAATTTGTTCTTTAACAAAAGCTTTTTTAGCTACTTCCGGCAGCAGTTGAAAAGTTGCATCTACCAACTTATCTAAACCGTGAGATTTTACTGTATAATCCTCATCTATTTCTTCCGGTTCAGCCATGACGGGGATAATTTGACTGACTGGCAAATTCATGTGTTCCAGTTGCTTGAAAAACTCGCCCGGCTTTTTAGATGTCGTCTGAGTCAGCACTAAAAGGACTGGTACGTCTTTGACTTCCATTTCTTTTAGCCAGTTTTCCTCGACAGATTCTATTCTATTGGCGCTGTGATTGATGCAGTACCAGATGACGTGAATGTGTTCTTTTGGGTGCAGGAGTCTTTGGTCTTCAATCAGTTTAGCAACGTTTAATTGAATAACTTTAATTTGTTCGGCGTTGAGTTCGAGTCCAGGAGTATCGTAGACTGTAATTGGGCAATTCGGTTTGGTATATTGGCGAATACCTTGAGTGATGGGGCGGCCGACTCCGGTTTCTGCTAAGCGTTGGCGAAAAACGGAATTTATCAGGGTACTTTTGCCGACTCCGGTTTTGCCGATGACTAAAACATTGCACTGTCCCACTTGGTTTTCTGCGTCTTTGAAGGCGTAATAACTTCTATTTAAAAGCTCGTCTAAGGAAAAGTCGTCTGACATGGCGGTTTGCTCCGATAAGGGTGGGATATTAATTAAATACCACCGAATAGAATTTCGATGCTATAGAAACGAAGTCCGTGAAGGCGGACTGGCGGAGTATTAAGAATATTGTAGCAATTTGATTTCAGAACTGGTGCAACGGGTAGAGGAGAGTTTTGTGTTGCGTGCTGCTACATGAAAGGTTGTTAAATTTAGTTTAAGCTAGCAATCGATCGACCTCGATGCTAAAACCGATCAGGATTTGTTGGGTGGTGGCGGTATCGCCGGATCTAAATGTGAATATCTGATTTTGAGTCATCACGAATATTAAACGACTTTCGGGAAAAACTAACCAAACTTCCTGACAGCTAGATTCTAAATATTCCTGTGCTTTGAGAAAGACATCTTCAGCAATATCGGTGGGTGAAACTATTTCGGCAATTAGGGGGAAACTTTGGGGTAAAGTGGCAAGATTGCCAAATTGTGCAACTAATTCGGGTGTGAGATAAGCGACATCGGGGCGGCGAATTTGTTGCTTAGTGCGGCAAGGAACCTCGACATAAGCCTCTCCACCTTGTCCGCTAGAATCTTTGTGATTTTTCCAAGCATCCCCCAGGCTTAACTGAATTTTACCCGTCTTTAGTGTCATGCCATTTTTCTCCACAAGTTGGCCGTCTACCAATTCCATGTTATCGGGCGGAGCGACCGTGAACTCTTCTAGAGCTAAATTGTCTGATATTATGGTGGCAGTGACCATAGTTATTTCCTCGTTTTTACAAAATTCACTTGTTACTATTATGACCGATCGCCCTTGCCGATCGCACTTTGACCGACACTGCTGAAATTATACTGTAACGCCGTCAGGCCGAGCAACGTAGGCTGACTTGCTTCTAATAGCGACAGCTTTTAACCTGTCGGTTGTCGGCATTACGGGTATTTCCGGCGATCGACTTATGCAAATAAATCAGTTTCTCGGCTCATTTTTACAGAACAGCACGCAGAGGGAACCTTACAATAGCGACATTCCCAATCCCTAGGTTTTGGGTTGGGAGGTTGAGAATTACAAAGCATGGCGATTAACTGCTGCAAACGCTGTCTAAATTGCTCATTAACATACCACTTGGGAATATCTAAAATGCCATCTCCATAAACTAAGCGACCGTGCGGAATGTGACCTTTAAATAGATTTTTGGTTTCCGGCGCAAAGGGCAACATTGACATATAGAGAAGCACTTGCATTTTATGGGAATCTTTGCGCTTGCCGGGGGTGCATCTCACTTTGGCGAATATGTCGCAAAAGGGTTAAAATGGAAAAGCTAGTAAAATTGCCAAAAAATATGAG
>NZ_JAUBPU010000056.1:0-40387 GCF_036700885.1 Microcoleus sp. S13_B4 | reverse complement strand
ATCATCAAGACTCCGAACCAACCGATGTAAATGCGGTTGTCGGTGCTTGTGACCCACTCACAAAAGCGTTCCCAGACGTTGGCGCTTTCGCGCTGCTGTAAGGTTGTTGTCATGGTTTTATGATTGCTTTATTTGGTTTTCAATGTTCGTGACGGCTTTGTGTTCCGCCATGTAAATAAACATAAAGCTTTTATTTCTGTTTGTAAAGGCCTTCTAAGCACAGTTTTTCTTATAGGTGTCATGAATTATGCTTGTTAAAGGCTATAATACTTGCTATATAAGGATTTGAAAAGCAGAATGCGGAATTGGTGGACGATCGCCCACCAATGAAGAATACTCATAATCTACCTGGGCAAGGAGATTCCGGACTGGCGTCAGTGTTAAGATAGATGAAGGGTTGCGATCGTCAACCGCAAAACTCGCAATGCACAGATATATGTTGTTGCGTAAGTCCGATCGATAAAAGTCCCAAGGAATGTCCCGCAACGTCACCTACAGCCCTGCTTATACTCTGGTTCCCACTTACGAGTGTTATAACCGCTGCACCTATTGCAATTTTCGGGCCGAACCCCTGCAAAGTCCTTGGCTGTCACTACCAGAAGCCGAAAAACAGCTTTTGCTGCTGCAAACTCAAGGTGTAATTGAAATTCTCATCCTCAGTGGCGAGGTACACCCTCACAGTCAACGGCGAAAAGCTTGGTTGCAGCGGATTTACGATTTGTGCGAACTGGCACTAGATCTGGGATTTTTGCCACATACTAATGTGGGGCCGCTCAGCTTTGAGGAGATGGCACAGTTAAAACAGGTGAATGTGTCGATGGGGCTGATGTTAGAACAGCTTGCCCCACATTTGTTACAAACGGTTCACAGACACGCACCGAGTAAAGTGCCGGCGCTGCGGCTGCAACAGTTAGAATGGGCTGGGGAATTGAAGATCCCTTTTACAACTGGTTTGCTGCTGGGAATTGGGGAAAGTGAGGCCGATTGGGTGGAGACATTAGAGGCGATCGCCCGCATTCATTCGCGTTACAATCACATTCAAGAAGTTATCCTCCAGCCACACAGTCCGGGAAATCAGCAAAGTTGGGAGGGTGAAGTTTTTGATGCTACAAAAATGCCCCAAGTAATTGCGATCGCCCGCAGCATTTTACCATCCCCAATCAGGCTACAAATTCCCCCCAATTTAGTTGCACAGCCAGACATATTACTTGCTTGTTTAGAAGCAGGTGCTAGAGATTTAGGAGGAATTGGACCACGGGATGAAGTTAATCCCGATTATCCTCACCTGCAACACCAAACTTTAACAGAAATTTTAGCAGCATCGGGATGGCAACTCGTGCAGCGTTTGCCTGTTTATCCTCAGTACGATAACTGGCTGCCGCAGACATTGCAAACGGCTGTAAAAAACTGGAGAGTTATATCAATTCCGGTAGCATCGGAATTGTAAAATCCCGTCAACAGTCAACAATCACAGATGGTGCAACCGAAGTCTATCTAATTCATCTGCGTTAATCGGTGTTAATCTGCCTGTATCTGGGGTCAAAAAAAGAGAACTTCTTCACCGCAGATGACAAGGGATTGACACTGATTCACGCAGAGGTCTAGAATAGAGATAGGAATAATGCCGATGCTAACAGATTGGCGATTAGTCATGAGACACTATCAGGAGAAGGCAGTGACGTGTTCAGAGTTGCTATCATTCCGGTGCAACGGTAATTGATATAATATATTGAGATTTTAAATCAAAGAACCGCCCCCATCAATCCAGACTTCAGTACCTGTGATGAAGCTGGAGGAATGTGATACAAGAAATAACACTAATTGGGCGACTTCTTCGCTAGAACCCGCCGTATTATCCGTCAAAGGAATCATGTCTTGAATGGAATCAGGGGCGACTGGAATGCGATCGAGATGGCGCTTAACAGTGCTTTCCTCAATGGCAGTCAGCACCCCGCCCGGACAGATCACATTGACTCTGATTTGGCAGGCTGCGAGTTCTAGCGCCAGCATTTTTGCAAAGGCTACTTGGGCAGCTTTTGAACAAGCGTAGGCCGTGGCACCAACTTTCCTGAAACTTCTGGTGCCATTAATCGATGATGTAATTACAATTGAACCTCCTTGTTTTTTCAGATGAGGAACAGCATACTTAACAGCCAAAAATGTTCCTCTGAGGTTGGTGTTAATTGTCCGATCCCACTCATCGGGTTCTATCTCTTCTATCGGCGACCATACACCGTTAATACCCGCATTTGCAAACAAAATATCAATTCTTTGATATTCGTCAAAAATTGTTTGAAACGCTTTTTGCATTTGCTGAGAATCTCCAACATCTGCGGCAATAGCCAGCCCGCAGCCTCCTTCATTGACCAACTGGCGGACGGTTTCTTGCCCCGTTTCCAAAATGTGATCGATAATAGCAACTTTTGCGCCTTCCTTGGCCATTAAAATTGCTGCTGCATGACCAATTCCCGACCCACCGCCGGTAATAACTGCAACTTTTTCTGAAAGTTTCATATTTTTTTAGATAAATATTTTTTTGGGCGATCGCATAGCATAAAAATAATACTATAGAGAGGACTAAAGTCCTCACTACAAACAAGTTTTCATCATCAAAATCCTGAAAGTTAAAAGTGGTTTAAGGTACTAACTATAGCGGTAAGGTGTGCAGTGCACACCCTACTTTAGGCAGAGGAGTACGTCAATTTTAACGCAGTTCTTACTGCTGCGGCACCCATACCGAAACTGAACCGGCGTTACACCTAAAATCACCCCAACCATCGTCATTTGTTGTGATTGGTTCTTGAATGTGTTCGGTGATATCAATATAAGTTCGATTTGGCTGTCCAACTTCCATAAACTTGGTGCCATCGCCTCCGTTGCTGAGTACCACAGCCATCCCGCCCGGATGTTCTTCATTTCCGAGTCGCGTCCAGCCAATGGTATTGGCGTGGTCGAAGTAATCGTACTGATTGCCGTAGGAATAAGTTTGGCGCGCTAACAAGAATTTATCTAAAATAAACTGATGTTTGTCTAACCAAATCTCGTATTCATTGCCATCATTTGCTTTATCCTTATAGTTAGCGCCGTAATAATCCGGGTAAAAAATGCACGGATATCCTTCGCGCCGCAGCAGAATTAAAGCGTAGGCAAGGGGTTTAAACCAAGCCTCGACAACTGATTCTAGGGATTGTAAGGGTTGGGAATCATGGTTGTCAACCAAGGTAACGGCGAGGGCGGGTTGCTGTTGGACGAGGGTGTTATCAAAAATTGTTCGTAAGTCGTAGCTATTGCCGGCTTTGCTAGCAGCGTGGAAGTTGTAGTGGAGGGGCGCGTCAAATAAGGAGACTTTACCGTCCGTTGCTTGGATGAAAGAATGCAAAGCTTCCACTTCATAAGACCAATATTCGCCGACGGCAAATAGGTCGCGTTGGGCATAGTGGCGGACGTGTTCCAACCATTCTTGGAAAAATTCTGCTGATACGTGTTTGACGGCATCGAAGCGAAAGCCGTCAACGTTTGTTGTATCGACATACCACTCACCCCAGTATTTTAATTCCCCGGTGACTTCTGGGTTGTCCATATCTAAATCGCAGCCCATCAGGTAGTCAAAGTTGCCTTTTTCTAAGTCTACTCCTCGATCGAATTCTTTACCTTTGAGCAGGTAAATGGCATGGGTTTCTGTGTTGTAAACGTTATAATCAATGGCGTCAAAATGCCACCAATGCCACTCCATGCTGGAATATTTTTGGTCGCGTCCGGGGAAGGTAAAATGCGTCCAAGCTTTGATTTTTTGATATTCGCCTACTGTGGCATTGCGGTCATCGGGATGAAAGGGTGTGGCTTCGGCTTCTTCTTCTGCATCTGCACCTAATTTGTGGTTGAAGACTACATCGGCATAAATCCGAATTCCTGCATCTTGGGCAGCTTTTATCGCGGCCAAATACTCATCTTTTGTTCCGTATTTCGTGCGTACCGACCCTTTTTGGTCGAACTCGCCTAAATCGAATAAGTCGTAGACGCCATAACCTACATCCATGCCGCCGCCAGTTCCTTTATAGGCGGGTGGCAACCAAAGGGATGTAACGCCTATTTTGGCTAAATCTTTTGCAGATTTCGCTAGCTGATTCCACAGGCTGCCGTCGTCGGGGCTGTACCAGTGGAAATACTGCATCATGACACCATTGAGTTCAGACATATATTTAGTTTTTCCTATTTTGTAATATTGCCAGATAGATTTTTGTTCGTAGCTTGCTAGTTTACGTAGGTCTGCCATCTATCGTTAATAAATATCATAATAGATGGGGCTGCTAAAAAGAATCTATCTGTTGATGTATTGACAACAAAATGTAAATTTGATAGTAATTATTTTAGGTCTACTAAAAAATATTAAGTTAGTGGCGAGTTTGCAGCAACTCGCTCAACTCTGGTGTTCCAAGTACCGTCGATCGCCAATTCAAGCAATCTAAATCCCGGGGGGATTTCGTCAAGGATAATCGGATAACTTTTCGGTAAAAGTTGGATGCAGGTGCTGGGTGTCCCCAAGTAGGTAACTGAGCCCCGCTGTTGTTGAAATTCTTGGTGAATATGGCCACAAAGAACGATTTTGATTTGAGGATATCGATCGACAATTGCTAAAAATTCATCGGCATTGTGCAGCATCATTCCATCCATTATTTCAGAGTCGATCGGCAAAGGATGATGGTGCAAGGCAATGATAACAGGTCGATCGCCCGTTTGTTGCAGTTGAGAGTCGAGCCAATGCAAGCTTTCTGGGGAAAGTCGCCCGCCGTCGCATCCGGCTTCCACACTCGAAAGTAATAGAAATTGCCAGTTTCCTAACATCCATGATTTTTCTAGGGAAAGAGGCGACTGATTTAAGATTTCTGCCATGACTGGGATGTTGTCGTGGTTCCCAGGTATCCAGTAGGCGGGAATTCCTAGGGGGGCGATGAGGGAGACTAGGCGCTGGTAGGATTCAGGTGTTTTGTCTTGGGACAAGTCGCCTGTGAGTAGGAGTAAGTCGGGCGGTGGCTGTATGTGTTGCAGGCGATCGAGAACTGCTTCGAGGGTGCGGGTTGTTGAGAGGCCTTTCCATTCTCGATCGAGCTCTGCAAACAAGTGAGTGTCGGTGATTTGGGCGACGAGTAGGGGAGAAACTGGTGTCATGGCTGGTGTTGCGGGTCGTTGCTATAGTTCTAGAGTACCTTCCCACAAGGGTTTTGGGGATATGGGAAAAAAAGGCGATTCCCTACCCTTGGGGAACCCACGCGCGATCGGGATAGCTGCGCTTTACGAAATTTTTGACAGGTATGTTAAAATTTTCGAGATTTGGTGTACTATAATAAAACGTCAAATTTCAGACGTGACGGCGGCATAGCCAAGTGGTAAGGCAGAGGTCTGCAAAACCTCCACCCCCAGTTCAAATCTGGGTGCCGCCTTAATTTTTAGTATTTTTAATAAGTCTTAAATGCTTGTGTGACAAGGTTTTTGGGTTTATTATAGACTGTAAATTGTATTTAAATGTGCATAATTGATTGCGGAAAGTAATGCAAATTTAATGCAATGCAAAAAGTGCTGACCATTAAGACCAGAGTGGGCAGAATAGTGGGAGCTAGCGGACATTAAGAGACCACCTGTTACGGGTGAATGCCATGCTGATCTTGGCGATCGCGTTTGTAAGTTTTTGCCCGATCGCCCTTCGACTTTTGCGCTTACGATTTGCGCCACGCTTGGGCAATTCGGGCGATGAGTTTTGGACTAGATGCAACGCTGGCCGCTAAGCAGATGGGGCATAGCCTCGCGACTCACACGCAGACTTATCATTTGGCTCTTAACGAGCGAGAGCAGCAAGCAGCTTACGATGTGTTATTAGCTCATTACATACAAACCTGAAAGTTAAGTGTTGTGAGTAACCCAAATCTAGTGTTCTATTTATTCTTGATTAAACAAGCGTACTTCCCTTTGATTGCTAGTCCTAATAATTTTGCCAGTTTCTCTGATTGAGGATGTATCAATTCCCCTATTAAAGAAATAGGGAATTCATTCAACTTTGCTTTCGCCTTTTTGTAGTCAGACAATGGAATTTTCATGTTTTCTGAGGATGGATAATGATTCCAACAACCGCTTGCGTGTTTACACGCAATCATTAAGTCCCCTCTATCTTTCAAGGAAGTACCACTGTCAACTCCTTTGTAAACAATTAAGGATTCTCCAGCATAAATAATATTTTTGTACCCAAAAGCCATCCCTAGTCCTATTGTTGTTTCTCCCAGCGAGTGCAACGATCTGTCTTCTGCGTAAAAAACGTGTTCAAACTCGGCTATCGCAGATTCATCAAGAGATTTTCTCAACGTGTCTAAAACGTGTGAGAATCCGCTACTTAAGACTAGAAGCCAAGGACAAAGTTGCGAGTTTGCAATATTTGCTGCGCCTAAAATAAGTGTTGAAACTGTCCAGCTATTGTCCCAGAAATGTATAGCCTCAGTCTTCTTGGCCGTACTTGCTACCTGAGCAAAAATAGCTATACCTAACAAGGGTATAAGTAGCCATTGAGACTCCTTTAAAGCGTCTAACAATCTTTGATTGTGAATTTTTGATCCACATTGCCTGTATAATTCGACTGCTTCAACGCCAGACATATCGTAATTAGTTATTAGTCGATTTGTTGCTCGAACCACTTCATGGTCGGTTAAAAAATAGGTCAAATCTTTTTGTATCTTAAGCGCCCCCATCTTTATGCTGTCTAAGCGTTTTTGTGAGTCCTGGAAAACCTGACCAAAACTTGAATCTCGTTGTTCTCTACGTTTTGCTTCGCCCATAATTACTCCTTGCGTGAAATATGCAGAATCAAAGTGTCCACAGTTTTAGACACTTTTTGTTTACTGCTATTTTAGTCTGTTTTTACCTGTTAACTCTTTATTCTCACGGTAAAACTTAGCTCTCGAACGTCATAAATTTCAGACAGTCTTAGCTATGCTCATTTTTGCGTTTCCTCTTCCCGGTTAAAACTTCAAAGCTTTGTGGGGCTTTGGCATTGAGTTTTAGGCTTTAACTTCTTTGAAACTCTTAAAAAGTAAAATTTAATAAGTAAAACTTATGCTCTAAAACCCCCCGCAAAAAATTTTAAACCTATAAATTTCCCTTATCTATTTTGCGCCTGGATTCGGCTCCTTCGCCGACGGGCTGAGACTAGGCGATGCTCCAGTAAGTAAATATTGGGGTGAGGTTTCCACCAGTTTTGGTGCAAGAATAGCAAGCCATCCTCGCCAAAGCCTTTCGGGGTGAACTGGTTCCCCAAGACCCCAACGACGAGCCTGCCTCCGTATTATTAGAACGGATTCGCGCCGAAAGGGAAAACAGAGAAAACGTTGCCAAAACTGCTAAAAAGCCTGCGGCCAACAAAAAACCACGCAGCAAGAAAGCGCAACCGCAATTAGAACCAACACCGCAATTAGAACCAATTCAGCTAGAATTGCCACTGTTTGACTAGACCTCTCTAGAAAAGCAAGTCTGGAACAGGCATCCTGCGTGTTCCACAATAATTATTGTAGATGTCTATTGACTACGATCGCAAATCGTCGATCAGTTTTTCTATAGCCCTACTTTTTGTGGTTTCATCCGGTAGAAGATTAAACACTTTCTGTAAAAGTTCTGGAGACGCATTTTTAATCAACCAGTCTTCACCCGGATTATCCCCAAGATTTAAAAAATACTTTAAACGTTCCTCTATAGCTTCCTTATCTGCTTTATCCAGTTGTCCAACTCGCTTAAGCCAATCCCCTTGCGAATCTTTAAAACAGTTAGCATCAACAGTACATATTTGATGCACTAGAGCGAAGGAATTATTAGAAAGACCATTTGTGCTTGTAGAATTAATCGGATATACAGTTGGCAAACCTTTATAGGTTTCTTGTGAAGTCAACGGAATCAGCGTCAAAGTTTGGATGTATTTAGATTCATCTTGAAATTGGTCACTTGTCCAAACGATATAAGGATGCTCTCCCCGAAAAACCCGGCTCGAATTAATCACCTGAGTGCAATAAATTGTTTTGCACTCAATCTCCCCTGGTTCATTTATCTCATAAATATGATGATGACCGAGTTTACAACGAAGAGATACTCTATAGGGATTGATAAAATAAATCCAACCTTGACGCGGTTTTTGTCCAGCCACTCGCTCACCCCAATTCACTCATTAACTTTTCTCTTTCTTTGTACAGATTAAGTCTCACCTGTTCCTCTGGTGCGTGGCTATATTTAACCTCAAGCATGGGAGCAGTGCTATAGACATATTCTAGTAACTGATTCAGTTTATCCTCTCCTGCACCCGCCCATTCTCTCCTGATGTTGTCAAGCATGAGCTTCAGACCTAAAGGTAACTTTAAATCATCCACATTACCAGCTCCCTCACCAAGTCTGATGAATATACTCTCTCCCTGAGATTCTTGAACAATCTCTTTGCCATTCATTTGATTTAAAACAGCCTCTATGCCTTCATTCCAAGGCCCATAGTAATAATAACGCCAATCTAAATCAGTAAGCTGCTTGTCTGTCCATTTGACCGCATAAAGATCAGCTAAATACAAAAACTTGATTAACTGCGTTTTTGTAATATAGCCTTTTGTTGCGTAGACAAAGTATTTGATCAGGTTTTCTAGCATGGCTTTCCTTCTTTTGATTTCAAAAAGCTCCCTAATTAATCTTATAATTTGTTCGCTAAGTTTAACTTTAGTATATTATATCATCCAAAGGAAAGCTTGGCTCTTAAACCACTAAAAAAAATCACAATTTAATTGCTAATTACTAATCGCCCTCAAGCAATTAGCAATTAGCAATCTTACCCAAATCCTCACATTTTGCTGATAATTCTTTGCAGGATTTCCACCCCTGATACCGCTTGCCAGCCAAACAGCCCCAAGAGCACAACATTTAGAAAGATGTGAGTGTTTCTAGCCCAATCATTGCCTTTTTGCATCAAAGGAGTCAGCGAGGCTGCGATCGCAATTATGGCCATCATTCCCAACCCTGCTAGCAAGTGAGGCCCGACAAATAGCTTGCCATTGTTGATGTAGGTGACGGCCATCCCGATGATTGCCACCGTTACCATCAAGGCTAACAGCAAAGAACCCATCTGGTGGTGCTTGACGTTGAATTTGCCCTTAATTAACTCTTTTTTGAGTTCGCCTTCGGCACTTCTGGTACGTCGGATTTGAATGCCGAGATACAAAGCATACAATGAGATGGCCAGCAGTACCCACATTAAAATTGGGTGGATGAATTGGCTCCAAACTTTCACTGACTGAGGAATTTCGAGATTCATAGTGTTCTGAGGATTAGCAAACATACTTCATAAAACTTAGCATACCAGTCAGTCCGTCTCGTGCGACGGTACAAATATACGGTATGAGAGACTATTATGCCTGCCACTAAACAAGACGCTGTATTGATTCAAGCCGCCAAGACTGGCAACATTATTCACGTCCAAGCTTTACTCGCTAAGAATGTTAACGCTAACGCCAAAGACTCTGAGGGGACGACGGCTTTGATGTTTGCTGCCCAAAAGGGCTATACAGAAATCGTGCGTACTTTACTAAATAATGACGCTCATGTCAACCAGGTGAGCAGGCGTTTTGGCTTGACGGCTTTGATGCTGGCGGCGGCTCACAAGCAGGCTGACTCTGTGCGGCTGTTGCTGGCTGCAGGTGCTGATGTTAATGCTAAAAATGATGATGGAAGTACGGCTTTGATGGCGGCTTCTCTGAAGGGCGATATCAATGTTGTGCGGATGTTACTTGAGGCTAATGCTGATGTAAATGTGCGAGATAAAGATGGAGATTCGGCTTTGAAAATAGGTGCTTTATCGGGTCATCTAGCTGTTGTCAAAGCTTTAGTGGATGCGGGTGCTGTTGCTGACAATTCTATGCTGTTTTTAGCTGTCCGCCAAGGAAGCGCTGAAATTGTCAAAATTTTGCTCACTTGTGGGACGGATGCTAATGTTAAAAATCTAGAAAGCAAAACTGCTTTGATGCTGGCTGCGACGGCCGGAAATTTGGCTGTTGTCGAGGCGCTATTGGCTGCTGGCGCTGATGTCGAAATTCGCGACAAAGAGGGCGAAACTGCTTTAACTTTGGCTGCGGATGCCGGCAATACTGATGTGGTGCAAACTTTGCTTAGTGCGGGTGCTAATGCGAAGGTGAAAAATGGAGATGGGGGCACGGCTTTGATGGCCGCTGCTGCTGGCGGAAGTGCGGCGATCGCCCATATCTTACTCGATGCTGGCGCGGATATCAACGCTAAGGATAAAGATGATGAAACTGCTTTGAATTTTGCGGTGGTTGAAGGCTGCGAAGATGTAGTGGAATTGCTCTTAAACCGAGGTGCTAGTGTTGGTTCGAGAAATCGGTTGGGCGATACGCCTTTACTGGTGGCGGCTGTTCACGGCCATAGTGCGATCGTATCGGCTTTACTGCAAAAAGTAAACTCAAATCGGGATGAGTTTCTGAATGCGAAAAACTTTGGGGAAACGGCTTTGACGCTGGCGGCGTTTCACGGACATACCGAGACGGTGAAGGCTTTGCTTGACGGCGGTGCTGATGTGAATATCCCGGCGGATTTGGGGAAAACGGCTTTAATGAAAGCGTGCGATCGCGGTTATATTGCGATCGTCCAATTATTAGTCGAAAAAGGTGCGGATGTCAACTTGCTGGATGATTCGGGCGCAACCGCTTTAATGTGGGCTGCACATCGGGGTTATGCTGATGCAGTCAAAATTTTAATCGCTGCTGGTGCAGAAATAAACCACAAAAATCCGGGCAATTATACAGCTTTAATGCTGGCCGAGTTTAAAGGTTATTCGAGTGTGGTGAAATTGCTCAAAAGTGCGGGAGCATTGGAGTAAGAATGAAATAGTTTTGAGTAACGTAATTCTGTCATTCTGAGCCTAGGCTTTGGGAAGTGAAGAATCTCAGATATCGGGACTTACGCATTGTAACGGCGTGGCAATAATGGGAGATTCTTCGTTGCACTCAGAATGACATAATTAGGTTATTAGCGCATCAAGGACTATCAATTAACCTCAATTTGCTTTACGTACCCAGCCGTTAATAGTAAAGCGGCTATCAGCAAAAGCTTTTGAGGGACAGCTAACTCGCAAAACTTCGTGCATATAGCGGCTTAGAAAAAATACGATGCTGTTATTGCGAGGCTCAACGGTTCTGAATGTATCGGCTGCAACATAGAAATTGTTCTCGATTTTGCTGTCATAAATCTGCAACTCGCCACCTGAAAAAGCCTTGGGTTCTCGATAGAAATAGTAAACGTAAGTAAAAAATCGGCTGGCGGTATCTGGCGAGCCACTGTCGTTGTGAAGTTTATAAAAGTTGTTGTCATTGTGCATGGTTAGCTGAGCTTCTATCTCACCCAGCGGAAATGACAGAATATTTAAACTTTTCAGCACGTCAGGGAGAATTGCTTTGATGCGATTAACCATCAGTTCCGAAAATTCAGGGAACGAGTGGAGTACCATCGAACGGCGGTAATCTTCGGCATTTGTTGAGGTGCTGGTACTCACAAATTCTGATTCTTTTGCTAAGACATATTTAATGAGTTTGTTTTTTTCTGCGGGTGTCAAAAAGTTGTCAATTTGGGCGTAGCGAGATATTAAGTCGTCATTTACAGGCGGCGCAGGGGCGGGAATTTCTGTGTCGGGAATTTCTACGGGAGTTGCAGGCTGCGGCGGTTGCAGTTCCTGCAAGTAAATTGGGGGTTCTGTCACTAATCCGACTAGGTGTTCGCCGGGAAAAGAAAGGGCGGAACGGCCGTCGTCTATGGGGATTTGAAATAAGGTCGAAAAACCGAGTGTTTGTTGAGTGCGATCGACTAATGTTTTGATCAGGCTGTGCAATAAGGGTGTATCAGATTTGAGGATGACGGTACACTGATGTCCCCCGGTGAGCAGGATTTTGACTTTTACGTCTTGGGGTTTAATTTGCGGTTGAGTGTAATTCATAATTTGTGAAGGACGCAACTGGGAATTTGGTACGACATAACAGTGTTGATTGGTGTCATAGCCTTCCAGATCCCCCCTAACCCCCCTTAAAAAAGGGAGGAACAAGAGTGTCTAAATTCCCATTAAGAAGGGGGGGACAGGAGTTTTCTCAAAGTCCCCCTTCTTAAGGGGGATTTAGGGGGATCGAGATTTAGAGTAAAACCAGAGATACAAAGAATTTCCGACTTAAGTTAAGACCAATAAACACTATTGTATCCCTACAATATGGTACACAACTGAAAATTGCTTTAGGTCTTATTCCTAATGCAAAAAGTGCCGAATATCAGTGAAAACCATTGTGATTCCGAGTTGGTTGGCGGCTTCAATGGAATCTCGATCGCGCATACTTCCGCCGGGTTGGACGAGCGCAATTATTCCAGCCTCAGCCGCAGTTTTGACGGAATCATCGAAGGGGAAGAAACCGTCGCTGGCCAAAATAGCTCCTTTGCTCTTCTCTCCTGCTTGTTCCAATGCTAGTTTAACCGACCCGACGCGATTCATTTGTCCGGCGCCGACACCGATTGTAGTGCGATCGCGCGTCACAACGATCGCATTTGATTTGACGTGTTTCGCTACTTTCCAAGCAAACAGCAATTCTTCCAACTCTTCAGCAGTCGGCTGTTTCTCAGTAACAATCCGCCATTTGCTAGTTTCTTCTACTATATTATCTGAGTCTTGCACCAGCAAACCCCCTGCAATTACTTTAACAGTTTGTGGCGGCCCTTGAGTCAAATCGGGCAAAATTAATACTCGCACTTTCGCCTTTTTCTTGATAATTTCTTCTGCTTCTGGTTCGCACCCCGGCGCGACGATACATTCTAAAAATGTTTGAGTTAAGGCCGTGGCGGTAGCAGCATCAATCGGGCGATTGAGGGCGACTATTCCGCCGAAAGCTGAGACTGAATCGGTATCGAAGGCTTTTTGATACGCTTCGGAAATAGTTGTTCCCAAGGCTGTACCGCAAGGATTTGTATGCTTTAGAATAGCGGCAGCGGGTGTGTCGGGGAATTCTACGATCAGGCGCCTTGCTGCTTCTAAATCTACTAAATTATTGTAGCTTAACTCTTTCCCTTGCAGGATGGTGCTAGTCGTCCAACCTGTCGGTGTACTTCCGCTTTGATACCAGGTGGCGGCTTGATGGGGATTTTCGCCGTAGCGGAGAGTTTGCAACTCTTTTCCTGATAAATTAAACTGGTCTGGTAGCGAAGATTCTTCAGCGGATTGGCTGCTGCTGAGATAAGTTGCGATCGCGCGATCGTAGTTTGCTGTATGTTTGAAGGTTTCTAGCGCACATCTTTGCCGAAACTCTAAGGATGCTTCGCCGCCATTTTCCCGCAGTTCTTTTAAATAAGTATTGTACTGTTCTGGATCGCACAAAACTGTCAAATGAGCGTGGTTTTTGGCGGAAGCTCTCAACATTGCTGGCCCGCCGATATCTATCTGCTCAATTGCGTCGCCTAAAGTAACTCCAGGTTTAGAAATAGTCTCTTCAAATGGATACAGATTCACTACAACTAGATCGATCGCCCGAATTTGATTGGCTGTTAGATCGGCGAGGTCTTCAGGTACATCGCGGCGTGCTAAAATGCCACCGTGGATTCGTGGGTGAAGTGTTTTGACTCGCCCTCCCAAAATTTCGGGAGAACCAGTATATTCCGCAACTTTGGTGACGGGGATTCCAGCTTCTTTGAGGGCGCTTGCTGTCCCACCGCTACTAATTATGTCAAATTCAAATTCTTCTACTAGACTGCGCGCTAAGTCGATTAGTCCGGTTTTATTGGATGTGCTCAGAAGTGCTAGACGTGCCATTGGTTTGAAGTTGCGATCGCAAAAATAGATAGGTTATATTCTATATCACATCTGCCTGCAGGGAGATGATTTGGTAATGGCTAATTATGATTATTTTTAATGACTTAAGGATGAGTTCGCTCATTTAAAGTATATTATTTGTCAAATTTATATAATATTTTATACTGACCAGTGGCTTCTAAATATGTAGAACTTGCGCGTGGAAATGGTTATTTTGTGAGTGCGAGGGGGATTGAAGCCATATCCAGCTTGCACAGTTCATGTCGCTACGTAAGTGTCTATGTTGTTGAAATTACTTAATAAAACTTAATAGATAATTAGAGGGCGATCGCTGTTGAATTTTAACGATGTTTTATGATGAATTTTAAAAGTAATGTGCTAGCATCGGGTGTAAATTGCTCTCTCCCTAAAAATCCCGGAAAATTGGGCGATCGCAACACCTTAATCTAAACAATAATTTGGTAGGGTTGACATATGTTTTTTCAAGAAGCCGATCCAGAAAATAAGCTCAGTAATATTAACAGGAATCATAAAAAAACTCCTCACAATATGACCCATAGAACAGAGTACCAACAGATTCCCAAAAAAAGAGCCGAGAATTCGACCGAGGCCAACATTTCCGAAGCTTATAGTCTTAGTCTGTGCGAAATGCAGCAGATGGAGCGAGTAATGGAACAGCTAAAGCAGGATTTGAAAGCTAGCGAATCTCGGTTTCGGAATGTGATAGAAAAAAATGCCGACGGCATCGCAATCGTTAACAAGCGAGGACTTGTCTGTTTTGCCAACCAGTCAGCAGAAGCGCTGTTTAACTGCACCACAGAGGAACTTCTAGGTCAAGCATTTTTTGGCAATTTAGTAGTAGAAGTTTCAGCTTGCGACCTTGAGATGGCGACGGATATTATTCCCCAAGTTGGAAAAACCGAAGCACCAGGAACTCGCGTCGTGCAAACAGAAGTTGAAGCTATTCGCAAGCAAAAAGCAAATGCTGTAGTAGAAATGCGGGTAGTGGAAACGGAATGGGATGGAGAAATGGCTTATTTAGCTACGCTGCGGGACATTACCGATCGCAAGCGCGCAGAAGAAATGCTTTGGTTGTACGATCGAGCTATAGCAGCTACTAGCACTGGAGTTACGATTTCTGACGCCACTGACCCCGAACATCCAATTATTTATTGCAATCCCGCATTTGAAAGCATGACAGGTTATGGGCGACAAGAAATTATCGGGAAAAACGGTCGATTTTTGCACGGAAGCGATACCGATCCGGCGGCAGTAGAAATAATTCGCCAAGCCTTGCAAACAGAAAGCGAATGCAAAGTAATATTAAAGAATTACCGCAAAGACGGAACCGCTTTCTGGAATTGTTTCTCAATATCTCCTGTGCGCGATCGACTGGGCAAATTAACTCATTTTATTGGCGTACAGAGAGACATCACTGAGCGCAAACAAGCCGAAGAAGCCTTGCATACTTCCGAAGCACAAAGCAGAGAACAAGCCGCTCAACTAGCAGCCACACTTAACCAACTCAAAGCCACTAATTCCCAATTAGTTCAAAGCGAAAAAATGTCTAGTTTGGGATTGCTACTTGCCGGCGTGGCTCACGAAATTAACAACCCAGTCAGCTTCATTTATGGCAATCTCACTCATCTCACAAATTATACTCAAGACTTGTTTGACCACCTCGAACTTTACCAAAAGCATTATCCTGATCCAGTGGCGGAAATTCAACAGGAAAGAGAAGAAAATGAACTCGATTTTTTAGCTGAAGATTTACCTAAAATACTGTCTTCCATGAGCGTTGGTGTCGAGCGGATTTGCCAGATTGTGCAGTCGCTGCGGAACTTTTCGCGGCACGACGATTCACAGATGAAACCCATTAACCTCCACGAAGGTATTGACAGCACGCTGTTAATTCTCAATCACCGTTTGAAAGGAAACGGAGAAAAGCCGCCTATTCAAATTGTAAAACAATACGGAGAATTACCGCCTGTTGAGTGTTTTGCGGGGCCAATTAATCAAGTTTTTATGAATATTCTCAGCAATGCGATCGATGCTTTAGAAGATGCTAACAGTAGGCAAAATGGTCAACAAATGCCAGAAAATCCCAGCCAGATTAGGATTGCTACGGAAGTGGTGGGCAATTTGGTAGAAATTAAAATAGGCGACAACGGGCCGGGAATAACTGAGGAAGTCAAACAGCAGATATTCGATACATTTTTTACTACCAAACCCATTGGTAAAGGCACGGGAATGGGTTTGTCAATTAGCTACCAAATTATTGTAGAAAGACACAACGGCGAACTATATTGTACTTCCGAATTGGGCAAGGGCACAGAATTTACTATCAAAATTCCGATCGCACATTAGCACGCCGTCCCATTGCCGGCCTTATCAACTTGCTCTATAAGCAAGCGAGCCGGAAGCTCGCATTCCTAAAAAACGATGTTTCTCGTTTTTTCTCGTTCCCCGACTCTGGCTGATAACGCATACTTCGAGGCTCGGCATCCCCATTGTAGAGACAATTCTAGGGGGATTTTCGATTCACCTTACCCGCATAAATAGCGAATTAAAAAACCTCTGCACCCTCCAACTTCTTAAAAGTTTCAACCTTAGCCCTCGCCGCTTCCCCGCAAGTCTTCGGCGTCGGAAACATCTTCCCAGGATTCGCCAAACCTTTCGGATTAAACACTTGACGCACCCACTGCATCGTCTCCAAATCTACCTCCGAAAACATATCCGGCATAAAACACTTCTTGTCAGCGCCGATGCCGTGTTCCCCCGAAAGACTTCCCCCAACTTTCACGCAAAGCCTGAGAATTTCTCCGCCCAATTCTTCCACCTTTTCCAGCGCACCTTTTACCGAGTTATCGTACAGAATCAGCGGGTGTAAATTCCCGTCTCCCGCGTGAAAAACATTAGCAATCCGATAACCGTATTTCTCACTCAAACCCTCAATTTCTTTCAAAACATAAGCCATTTGCGTTCGCGGAATTACGCCGTCTTGCACATAATAATCAGGGCTGAGATGACCCGCAGCCGCAAAAGCAGCTTTCCGCCCTTTCCAAATTTTTAGGCGCGTTTCCGGGTCGGTTGCCGTGGTGATATTTCGCGCTCCGTTATGCTTGCAAATATCAGCAATTCGCTGTTTGTTTGTGGCAACTTCCACTTCTAAACCGTCGATTTCTACGAGGAGAATTGCGGCCGCATCGCGGGGATAACATCCAGTTGCCACCACATCTTCCACAGCATTGATGCTGATGTTGTCCATAATTTCCATGCCGCCGGGAATAATACCAGCGCTGATAATATCGGAAACTGATTCGCCCGCTGCTTCTATACTGGAAAAATCCGCTAGGAGAACGCAAATCGATTCCGGCGCTTTGAGAATTCGCAGAGTAACTTCTGTAGCGATTCCTAAAGTGCCTTCGGAACCGACAAATACACCAGTTAAATCGTAACCGGGCATTTCGGGAATTTCGCCACCGACATCGACAATAGAACCGTCGGGAAGTACCAATTTTAATCCTAAAACGTGATTCGTTGTGACTCCGTATTTGAGGCAGTGAACGCCGCCAGAATTTTCGGCAACGTTGCCGCCAATCGAACAAACAATTTGGCTGGAAGGATCGGGCGCGTAGTAGAAACCGGCGCCGCTAACTGCTTGCGTTACCCAGTTATTAATTACTCCCGGTTGCACGACTACTTGCTGATTTTCTAAGTCTACTTTCAGGATTTTTCGCATCAGGGCAGTGACAATCAGCACGCAGTTTTCTACAGGCAAAGCGCCGCCGGAAAGGCCGGTGCCTGCGCCTCTAGCCACCCAGGGAATTGAGTTGCGATCGCATATTTTGACCACTTGCGCCACTTCCTCGGTAGTTCGAGGCAATACCACCAGGGCGGGGCGCTGGCGGTAGCTGGCGAGTCCGTCGCACTCGTAGACAATCAATTCTTCGCGGCGCTGCACGACCCCTTTTTTGCCGACTACAGCCTCGAATTCTTTAATAACGGGTTTCCAGTTGCGTTCTGTTTCTACGGCTATCATTAGTGATTTTTATTAGGGAACTCTCAATAATATTGTTACAAATTTTACTAAGTTTAGCCAATTATTTTTCTAAGGGTTGCAATATTGACACAGGGAAGGATCGGCAGTCTCTCGACCGTCGGGAAATAGTTTTTCTTTAGTATAACCGCAGTTTTTGCAGTTATAGATTGCCGATCGCACTAGCTGAGTCGGCAAATAGCACAGTCCGCAGGGCAATCCAATTTTCGTCTCAGCAATATCGAACCCCGGCCAACTGCACTCCGGGCAGAATTGCTTGAATTTTTTAACTAAATCGAGAGTTGCATTTTCGATGTTTTTCATCCGAGTTGGATTGTACATCGCCCGCATATCTGTTTCGATGTGAACTCGGCCGGTTGACGATTTTTTTAAGCCTGCTGTCACAGCGTCAAAAAGTTGTTTTTCTGTCCTAATGCCCTTGATAATTTCCCCGTTACCGAGCGCAGCCTCGCCAACTATAACCACCAGTGCGTGCTCGGGAAATCCAGCTTTTTTCGCAAAATCATCTGCTTCTTTTATACTGGAAACTAACTGGTGACTGTAGTTAGTTTCAACGGAGAAAGAGTCGCCGATGAGTTCTAGATTGTTGGCTCGATCTAATAAAATTACTATTTCTCTGTTAGCTGGCAGATACGGCATCATTGGGTGAGGGCCGAAAGTACCTTCGCTAGCAAAGGCAAGAGTTTCGCCCGCAATTTCTAGGGCTTTATGTGCTTTATGGCGAGCCGCTTCTATTTGTGTTCCTAAGCGTTTAACTTCTCGGGTGAAGGTGCCAAAAGTGTCAGTGTCAAGCTCCGCAGGTACTAGGATATTTACACCCAATTCTCGTTCCAAAACGGGAGCCATCACCCGTTCTTTTTCGTGCATGGTAGCAAGAACTGCGGTGCGATCGCTCAATAATTGATGGGGATTCACAGGCTCAGAAATATTAGACATACAGCAGCATCATTTCATAACAGAAGGCTCAAATACACCCTTTGACCTAAGTTATCAATTCCGCACTCAAGCGTCAATCTTAAAAGTGGCTAGTTGCCCCCAGTTACTCCCCCAGCTTGACCTCTGAGTACAAAAATTACTCCTGTCATAATTAGCCCCACGCCTACCAACCGCAGCGGCGGCAAAGGCTCGTGAAATATAAGTTTGCCACCTAAAACAGTAAACAGGTAACTAATTGACAGTAAAGGCGAGACTATGCTAAGGTTTGCCCGCGACAGAACTACTATAAAGCCGATCGAAGAAATTGCATACAAAGAAAGACCACCTACTATCAACGGCTGAGTAGCCATTGCTATAATTTTTTCTATTAAATTAGCAGCGCCAATGGGCCCTAATATTTTAGCTCCTGCCTTCAGACTAAATTGACCTGCGACGCCGCACAATATTGCAGCAAGCAGTAACATAAAAACGCTTCTATTCATAAATTTACTAACCTATAGTACAATCAAAAATTGTCGTTCCCAAAAACCTGAAAAACTTTAATTAAGTTTGGCTAGGTTTTATTCACCACTAATATTTTAAGCAGAGATACGGGAAAATCAAGTATGGTCGATCGCGATCGAGAGTGGAACAAATATATGGCAGAGCAGACCAACCCAAGCGGAGAATATACTCTAGAACTATCGATACTCATGCCTTGTCTGAACGAAGCAGAAACTTTAGAAATCTGCATCGAGAAGGCACAGAAGTCCCTGCGCGAACTTGATATTGCAGGCGAGGTCATCATAGCAGACAACGGCAGCACTGACGGTTCTCAAGATATCGCTACCAGAATGGGAGCGAGAGTCGTACCCGTAGCAGCCAAAGGCTACGGCAGCGCCCTGATGGGAGGCATCATCGCAGCGCGCGGAGTTTATATTATCATGGGCGATGCTGACGACAGCTACAATTTTTCCAACCTCGGCTTTTTTGTCAACAAATTGCGAGAAGGTTTCGACTTAGTAATGGGAAACCGCTTTCAAGGGGGCATCAAACCGGGTGCAATGCCGCCGCTGCACAAATATTTAGGAAATCCGGTGCTGACATGGGTTGGGCGGCTATTTTTTGCAAGTCCCGTCGGCGATTTTCACTGCGGACTCAGGGCTTTTAGGAGAGACTCAATTTTGAAACTCGACTTGCAAACAACGGGGATGGAATTTGCTAGCGAAATGGTGGTCAAGGCCTCTGTATACAAGCTGCGGATAACTGAAATTCCAACCGTACTTTCTCCCGACGGCCGCAGCCGACGGCCACACTTGCGAACTTGGCGAGATGGCTGGCGACACCTCCGATTTTTGCTGCTTTACAGTCCTCGGTGGCTGTTTTTGTATCCGGGTGCTGCGCTGATGATTTGGGGTCTAATTGTTAGCATTTGGCTGTTGCCCGGTACTCAAAAGATTGGGAGTATCAGCTTTGATGTACACACGCTGCTGTATGGTGCGATCGCAATTATCATCGGTTTTCAAGCAGTAACTTTCGCTTTTTTTACCAAAATTTTCGCCATCAGCGAGAAATTCCTGCCCGAAGACCCCAAACTCAACAAAATATTTCGCTATGTCACGTTAGAGACAGGATTGATTGTCGGAGTCACGCTGATTTTAATCGGAATAGTTGGCTCGTTCTTGTCATTAACTATCTGGAGCAAAACGGCTTTCGGTTCTCTCGATCCTTCTAAAACTCTGCGTTTGGTTATTCCCTCGCTCACTTGCCTGACTGTTGGTTTGCAGATGGTTTTGTCGAGCTTTTTTCTCAGCGTGCTGAGCTTGAAGCGTAGGTGATAACATTAAAGTTACTGGCAACATTCCTCAAAACTAAATTGCCATGCAGGGGAAGCTGAGGGCGATCGTACTTTGGGGAAAGTCGGGGCATTTAGAAAAGGCAGAAACGATCGCCACTTTGATAGGTGCGATTTCCTTAAAATCCCAAGGCTAAAGCATCCCTCCTATATTTACTTTATTTAATTATTTATCTGACCTTAATGTATAAATGGCTTGAGTTTTTTTAGGAGGCTTTATAGCGTTTATTATGTCAATTTCCAAAGATATATCTTGCTCCTTTCTTATTCTAATAGTTGGTTTTGATTCTCCCCTTTCATTTTGTAATTCTCGGATTATAGCTGCTTTACAATAAGAGGAATTGTGGTTAACAATAAAAATTTTGTCTTGTATTGATAAAGTACCACAATTAACCGTTGCAATTATAACTTGTTTGTCTGACAGAAATTTTTGAATGATTCCAATTTTTTTTGTTTTGTTTGTCTTGACTGCTTTGATCAAAAAATGATAAATTAATAAGTCAGCCAATGCCTGACATATAGCATCGACAAAAAAACATAAGTTTAGTAAGGAATCATAACCTAAAAATTCATTTTCTTGAACTAAACTATGAGCACTTGCATTGCGGTATTGGATAAATTGGTCTAGTTCTTTTTCAAGTGTATTTGAGCCACCCAGTATATTATCGATATATTCTTTAATATTTTGGTGATTTTTAACCCAGAGCCACCCCGACTCAAAATCTTTAAGACCTACAGAGAAAAATAACTTTTGCAGTTCACCTTGGCGTAAATTATTTTGACAATTTATTAAAAAAGACTCTGGTATTAATTCATATTTACTGTTCTTGTTAATTCCATCAGATAAGCCTTGAATGATTTGAGCTAACCTCAAATCATATCTATTCTCTCCCCATTTAGAAATTAAATGGCCTACACCAATTCTATGAGTTTTACGGATTACTTCCTCTAGCTGATCGTATTTAGTAACTAACTGTGGTAAAGCCTCTAGCCATTTACTAATTAATTTCTCAACAAAGTTCTCATAAGTTGCATAAAGTTGAGCAACAACTGCACTATGTTCATAAATCTCCCATTCTGTTATAGAAATTGAATTTTCTGAGAAATGTAGTTTTAATTCTGCCGCTTTTTTTCTCACCTCTTTATCATCGGTAAATAAAATATCCCTTAATGACTGGTTTTGCTTCAATATAAAACGAATAGCTTGAGTTTTTTTTCTAACTTGTTCTAGTGAAATTTCAATTGTTTCAATCAACATAAATATTTACTTGGACATAATCACCTGAGACAACATTCCCTCAAATAAAGTTAATCGCTTTTGTATATCAGCTTTTGTATTTTTACCTTTACCTCTAAATAACTCAGATTTATCTGATTTCAGTAATTCTTGAGTAGCTTCAATTACCTGATTTTTTCTCTGTTTCAAAATTTGAGCATTAGGTAAATTTTTACTAAAGGCTACCATAACAGCATCATAATATGCTTTTAATGGTTTATCAGCCCAATCCCAATTTTTAGATTGGTTAAGTATATAAGGTCTAAATAAATGTCCTCCATAAATATCATAAGCAATATTTATTGTTTGCTTAAAAATACTCTTTAAAAACGCAGTGTCTTCTTGAGAAAAATCTAAACTTTTAATCATATATAAATTCATGAAATTTTCTAAATTACCTTTAAAATTTTCGTAATGACGCAATGCAAAAAAACGTAATATCAGCTCAACATCTTCCATTTTCATATAATAATTATTTTTTTCGTCTTCTTTTTCTTGGGCAGGATCATTTCGATCGGAGTCAGGAATACCCCAAGCATTTTTAAAAGTGGGATCGTCAGCTAACTCAATTAGACTATCATTAAATTGACCATGATATAAACAGTTGCGAATCTCTTGGTTACTCAACTTAACTCCACCTGTATTCAGACGCTCAAAGGTAAGCCTCTTTATATACATTGCGTCTTCAACTGTTTTAGCTGATTCTGTAATAACCACTATAGAGGACAAAGTACGACGATCTATTCCAGCTTTGATTTCCGTTGGTAAATTACTATATTTTCGACCATTTAATTCTGGCCAAAGTTGTAATCCCGTTAAAATAAGCCGATCTTCATAGAAGTCCTTGAGAG
Source organism: Microcoleus sp. S13_B4 (assembly GCF_036700885.1). Taxonomy (NCBI): domain Bacteria; kingdom Bacillati; phylum Cyanobacteriota; class Cyanophyceae; order Oscillatoriales; family Microcoleaceae; genus Microcoleus; species Microcoleus sp. S13_B4. The sequence continues at coordinate 17,575 of NZ_JAUBPU010000056.1, read as the reverse complement.
CACTAATTCTTTGTTGACCATCTATAACTTCATACGAATTGTATGTTTTCTCATACAAAATCACTGGCGGTACTGGCAAATTAATAATGAAAGATTCAATCAAAAGAGATTGTTGTTCAGGTTTCCATCGAGGACGACGTTGAAAAAAAGGACGTAAATCCATATAGTCTGGTTTTGTCAGTGCCTCCACAAAAAGTGGTAGCTTTTCCCGATTAAACTCCATTAAAATTCTGCTATTTCCTGATTCATATTTAGTATTTATTTCGTCATCAGACATTTTTTTATCATGGGATTTATCCTTCTTCGACTTCTCCCACATATTTAATTCAGAAGGTGAAAAATATTTATTTATTTCTTTTTCTTGAGGGTGTTTGTAATGCCTGGTCATATTTTTAACATCCGGAAAATATAAATGAATAAATATGGGAAAAGTAGAGGTAGGTGATAACTAATTATAACAACTCTTCGGGCTGTTTTTGATTGCCAACCGTATAATCAGGGTTGGAGGGCGATTGGCCAATGGATATACCACAGGAAAATCAAGGGTTTCAGACTACGACCTAAAAACTGTCCGGACTGATGTTATAAATTAAGAGGCTAAAATCAGCCTCTTAATTTATATGGGATTTTTACTCTACTCCCTCAATCCGGTCTTCCACCTCCTGATAAAGTTCACGCAGACGATCCAAATTGTTCTCCGAAGTTTCCCAATAACCCCGACCATTCACCTCAAGCAAAGTGCTGACAATCTTGCGGAACGAATGAGGATTTAAGTTAAGCAAACGCTTCTGCATCTCCTCATCTTGGATAAACGTCGTGTTGACATCCTCATACACCCAATTATCCACAGCGCCCGCCGTCGCACTCCATCCAGTCGTATTAACCAGACGCTTAGAAATCTCCCGCACACCTTCATAACCGTGCGACAACATCCCCTCGTACCACTTCGGATTCAGCAGCTTAGTCCGCGAATCTAAACGCACGGTTTCTGATAGCGTCCGCACCTGCGCGTTGGCTGTAGTTGTATCAGCAACAAAGGATGCTGGTTTCTTCCCATCTGCACGCAAACTGCCGATCAATTTAGTCGGATCGGAGTCGAAATAGTGCGACACGTCGGTTAGGGAAATCTCGGCAGAATCCAAATTTTGGAAAGTGACTTCCGCAGTTTTCAAGGATGATTCAAAAATCTGCCTGTCTTGTTCCATTGTTCCGGGATTGTCGGAAGAAAAGGCGAAGGATTTGCGAGTTAAATACATTTCCTGCAACTCGGCTTCGCTTTCCCAAGTGCTATTTTCTACCGCCAAGTTGATGTTAGATGAATAGGAACCTGAGGCATTGGAAAATACGCGGGTTGCTGCTTGTCGCAGGTTGATTCCCATTTCTTCGGCTTGCTTCAGGGCGTGTTTGCGGACGAAGTTCATCTCTAACGGTTCGTCGGCTTCCGCTGCCATTTTCACGGCTTTATCTAACAAATTCATTTGGTTGATGAACAAGTCGCGGAATACGCCGGAACAGTTAATTACTACGTCGATCCGAGGGCGTCCCAACTCTTCTAAAGAAAGCAATTCGAGTTTGTTTACCCGGCCCAAAGCGTCGGGAACTGGCTTCACTCCCACCATCCACATTACTTGGGCGAGGGATTCGCCGTATGTCTTGATGTTGTCGGTTCCCCACAACACAACGGCGATCGTCTCTGGGTAATTTCCGCCGTTATCAACGCGCTGTCTTTCTAACAGCCGATCGACTACAAGCTTAGCAGACTTAACCGCCCCCGTTGTAGGGATTGACTGCGGGTCCAAAGCGTGCATATTCTTGCCAGTCGGCAAAACATCCGGGTTGCGAATCGGATCGCCACCGGGGCCAGGCAGAATATACTCGCCTTCTAACGCGCGCAACAAAGCGCCTAATTCGTTGTCGGCACAAACTTGCTGCAAGCAGAATTCCAGATACTCAAACAGCGGTTTAATCGGTTCTGGATCGATTTTTTTGTAACCTGCGGCGTGCAAAGCTTCAACCCAAGGTGTTTTCTTGCCCATGTTGAAGAAATTCAACTTAGAAACAAGGGAAACTCGGCCCTCAGCATCGGTTTGTTCCTTTACCAAAGCGCCAACGGCATCCCGACAGGCCAAGGTGATGTTTTGCAGCAATTCAACATCAGTTAAAATGCCTTTGTCGCTGTTAGTGTAAATTTCGCCGATATCGCGTCCGAGACTGTTAGCGATAATTCGCGGCAAGCTGATCAGTCCGTCTTCTTCGCGGTCTAAATTGGCGATATTCACCAAAGTTGCGATCGCCTCTTCCGCAGTCGGTGGCTTACCGATAACGTGCAAACCGCAAGGTAACAACCGCGACTCAATCTCCATCAACTTGCGGTAAACCAAGCCAACTAAATTGTCGCGTTCCTCCGAAGTCATTCCCGCAGCTACCCCTCTTTCTTGTTCCGGAGGCAGGGCGATATCCTTGTCCAAATTCACCAAACGGCATTTTTCGACGATCGCATCAACAATCGGCACACCCCGCCCAGTCTCTTTCAAAGTTTGATAAGAAGCAATTAACTCGCTTAGTTCCTGCAAACCTTTGTACAAACCAGCATTTTCAGCCGGAGGAGTCAGATAGCTGATTGTTTCAGCATAACTGCGGCGCTTAGCAATTGTTGCCTCGCTCGGATTGTTGGCGGCGTAATAATAGAGGTTAGGAATTTTGCCGATCAAACTGTCTGGATAACAATCCCCAGACATTCCCATCTGCTTACCGGGCATGAATTCTAGGGAACCGTGAGTGCCAAAGTGCAGCACCGCATCCGCACCCCAAATGCGCTCCAAATATGTATAGTAAGCAGCAAAACCGTGGTGCGGGCTGGCAGAACGAGAGAATAACAACCGCATCGGATCGCCTTCGTATCCAAAAGTAGGTTGCACTCCGATAAACACATTGCCGAAATGTTTGCCGAAAATCAGCAAATTTTGTCCGTCGCTGTTCAAATGTCCCGGAGGCGGGCCCCAATTTTCTTGCAAGCGTTCCGAGTAAGGAGTGAATTCTTCGTATTCAGCTACCGACATCCGGTAAGCAACATTTAATTCCGGGCTTTGGTATTGGGCTGTTGCGTCGTGGATGACTTCTTGCATCAGTTTTTCGGCGGAATCCGGCAATTCTGGCAAGTCGTAACCGTTGCCTTTTAAGGCTTTCAATACTTGGTAAATCGAGCCGAAAACGTCCAAATACGCGGCAGTTCCGACGTTGCCTTTGTCCGGCGGGAAACTGAAAACTGTGATCGCAACTTTTTTATCTAATTTTGGTTTGCGGCGCAGCATTGCCCATTTCATGGCGCGCTGGGAAATTGCTTCGATCCGGTCTTGTAGGGCGATCGCCTTGCCAGTTGCGCCATCACGTCCCGACAAAATAATCGGTTCGATCGCGCCATCCAACTCAGGAATGGCAATTTGCAAAGCAACTTGAATCGGGTGCAAGCCTAAATCGCTATTTTCCCACTCTTCCGTCGTTTGGAAAACCAGCGGCAAAGCCACCATGTAAGGGCAGTTTAGCTTTTTCAAAGTCTCGATCGCCTTCGGGTGATCTTGTTTCGCTGGGCCGCCCACCAGCGCAAAACCAGTCAGAGAAACCACCGCATCAACTATCGGCAGGGGTGCCACACCTTTGGTCCCAACTTCCAAGAAAAAAGTTTCGACTGGTTTCGAGAAGTCCAAACCGCCCGCAAAAATCGGCACCACCCGCGCCCCCATTGCCTCCAATTCCTGCACCATTGCTACGTAGTGCGCGTCATCTCCGGTGACTAAGTGAGTCCGCTGCAACACCAAGCCGATGCAAGGTGCCAGGGGGTCTTTGAGGTCTGCCGAAATATCTCTGCGGGCGTTGTACCAGGTGAGGTATCCTTTTACATCCTCAAACATCGACGGTGCCAAGGGATGCCAAATTCCCATATCCGGGTAGACAACGGGCTCTTGAAAAGTTAGCTGTTCCTGGCCTTTGAATACATATTTATGTGACAGCATCAGCAGGAAGTTTTCCAAGTTTTCTTGGGAACCTCCCAGCCAATACTGAAAACTCAGCATGAAGTTGCGCGCATCTTGGGCTTTGTCGATGGGCAAATATTTCAGCACTTTCGGCAAAGTTTGCAGCAGTTTCAGCATTCCGTCTTGGAAGGAACTCCCGGATTTTTCCTTCCGTTTTTTCATGAATTCGCCGATCGCACTTTTGCTTTGTCCCAACTGTGCCATCGAGAAACTGCCCATTTTATTGAGTCGCATCACCCCAGGCATCGACGGGAAGACGACGGCGACATCCAAGCTGTCGCGCAGCGGTTCAACTGCCGCTACCACTTTTTCGGCCAAATCTTCGATGAAAATTAGAGAAGCAATAAATACATTGGCATCCGCCACATCCCGCTTGAAGGCCTCGTAATTTTCCGGGCTGCGGAGTTCCTCGATCAGGTAGCCGCTGATTTCTATTGCCAAATTCGGATTTTTCTTGTTTATCGATCGAACCGCTGCCGACAGGGCGCTTTGATACTGCGGTTCCAGTACGACATAGACCACCTTCATGAGCGATCGCCCCTGCAAGTTTTCCGGCACGACGTGGCGAATGGTGGGCTTGACGTGAGTGAACATCCGGTTAGGCTCCTTTAAGATGCTGTTTTCGGGAATCGGGAATTTTTTTATCCCATAAGCATTTTTACCAGAAAACGCTTGCCATTAGGCGATTTGAGCCTGCACATGACACAATTCGACAAATTTATGCCAACTTTTCGTTACATTTTTTGATAAATTCCTTGAGCAAATACTCCAATTTTTATTTACAAAAATTTACTTGACATAACATTGATTATGTGTATAGGATTAATAAGTTGGATAAAAATAATTAAAAATTAACCAACGATTGAGAAAGAAATCCTGAAAAAACTTCCAAGTTTTGTAGAATAGCTCAAACTGGCGATCGAGCAATTAACAGAGGGGAAAAAGGCATAATTGCTGAAAGCAGAATGTAGCCTTGGGATAATTGCTGCGTCATCAAGATTTACATTTTACCAGGAATTTAAAACCCTTTCATAACGTGTGTTTTCTGTAAATTCCTGATCGGCGATCAAGTTCATGGAAAGCTAATTGCTATAAACTCTCAAACTCATCAAAACCTTAAGGGGATAACATGGCTAACTACGCAATTTTCGACGAACAATTCTACCTCGCCTCATATCCTTGGGTCAAACCAGCCATTGACGCAGGAGTCATCCAATCCGGTAGAGAACACTTTGAAAAATTTGGTGAAGCCGCCGGCCTAACTAAAGTATCGCGTTATTTTGACGAAGCTACTTACCTTGAGAAAAATCCAGACCTCGCACCCTTTGTCCGTACAGTCAATCCAAACGCACCTTTTGCGAGTGGCCTCGATCACTTTATCCAGTTCGGTTACGATGAAGGACAGCGCCGCACCCAAGTATCGCCTGAGTACAACGAAGATTTTTATTTAAAAAATAACTCAGAGCTGCGATCGTTTATCGGCCCGAATGGACCTTTCAAATCCGGATACCAGCATTTCATTCAATTCGGCTCAAAAGAAGGCCGTTTTGGAACTTCATTTTTTGAACCGGAATACTTAAAAGAAAACCCCGACATTGTGCCGTTTGTAAACTCTGGAGCCTTAAACACTGGTCGGGAACACTACTTCAATTTCGGCAAAAACGAGCCAAGCCGCGACGCAACTTTTGTTGGCAGCAGCAGCAACGATATCCTCACTGGTGTTGGTGTGGGGAATACCGAACTGATTGGAGTGGAAGTAGGTATTGATCCCCAACGCAACCGGCAGTACGAAAGCTTTGGCACCAATGAGTTCGATGTCCTGATTGGCAGTCCGGGAGCTGATACATTCGTACTCGGAGTTCCTGCTACAGCCGGGAATGTCACCCCGACACCACTGTATTTGGGTAACGGTCAAGCTACCATTCGCAACTTCGACATACAAAGCGATTTTATCCAACTGCAAGGAAATTCTTTAAGCGACGGCTACAGCCTGACTCCTGTTGGCAACAATTTGTCAATCCAACGTTTTGGAGATGTGATCGGCGTGATTGAAGGAGGAGCAACCTTGGGTTTGACTTTCCAAGAATCTAACGGTAACGGTACTTTCTTGATTGGATAGTCATTGGTCATTGGTCATTAGTCATTAGTCATTGGTCATTGGTCATTAGGTAATGCTGATGATTAATGACTTTTTTGTTTGTTGTAGGCTAATGTGCTATGAAAAAGTACGATCGCACTTTACGTTTTTAAAGGAGCAACAATGAATTACGATATCTTTGACGAACAATACTACCTTGCCTCATATCCGTGGCTGAAACCAGCCATTGATGCAGGAATCATCAAATCTGGAAGAGAACACTTTGAAAAATTTGGTCAAGCCGCGGGCCTCACAAAAATATCGCGGTATTTTGACGAAGATACTTACCTTGAGGGAAATCCTGACCTTAAACCCTTTGTCCGCACAGTCAACCCAAATGCGCCTTTTGCTACAGGCTTAGATCACTTTATCCAATACGGTTACGAAGAGGGTCGTACTCGCGTATCGGCTGAGTATGACGAAGCGTTTTATGTAGCAACTAACCGAGATTTACAGCCGTTTATTCAGAATGGAACTTTTAAAAATGGCTACCAGCACTTCATTCAATTCGGGGCAAAAGACGGTCGGTTGCCTACTTCTTTCTTTGAACCGCAATTCTTCAATAACGAGGCCGCTGGGCTTATCGTATCTGGAACCTTGAAAACCCCTCGCGAATACTATTTCAAGGTTGGGCAATTCGATCCAAATGGTCGGCCGGTGACTTTTGTCGGAACTCCCGGCAATGACATCCTCACTGGTGTAGGGGTGGGGAAGGTCGAATTAATTGGAGTTGAAGTAGAAGCCCCTAGGGGCCTGCGACGGTATGAAAGTGACGGCAGCAATGAATTCGATACTCTCATTGGCGGTAGCGGCCGCGATACATTCGTGCTCGGCGACTTGTCAGAGTTCCCAGTAGGCACTAGGGGGGGGTTGTCGAGCCTCCAACAGTTCTACATCGGGCCGGGTTTTGCGACAATTCGGAACTTTACCCAAGGTCAGGATAACATTCAGCTAGTAATGACTTCCTTAGAGCAATTATTGGTGTTTCCCATCAACAATAATCGAGATTTAGCTATTCAAACGAACGGCTTGCCCGTCGTTAAAAATGGAGTTACCGAAATTAGTCGCTTTGACACGCTGGCTGTTATTGAAGGTGGCGGAAATCTCAAGTTGAATCAATTACCCGAATCTATTGGTTTGACGAGAGTTTTTATTGGATAGAAATATCGAAGCTATTCAGGGTTTGCCTTAGTCCATCATGGGGAGACTTATTAATTCACAAATATGGAGAGACACTTGGCATAATTCATAGCCTAGCCAATCTAAATCTGCAAGATATTGGTATGAGAAATTCCTTTAATTTTCCCGAATTTTCCACTTCTCTTGGTTATAAACCATAGAACTTAAGTGAGATTTGACTGTTGGGTAAAATTGCCCGCTCAGGTAATTGCCTCAGTTCGGGATTATTGATAAATTGGATAAATACCTCATTAAAGCCGCAGGAGGAAAACATGGCTAGTTACGCAATTTTTGACGAACAATACTACCTTGCTCAATATCCTTGGGTCAAACCAGCTATTGATGCAGGAGTCATCAAATCGGGACTCGAACACTTTCAAAAATTCGGTGAAGCAGGCGGCTTAACCAAAGTATCGCGGTACTTTGATGAAGCTACTTACCTCGCTGGCAACCCAGACATCGCTGCCTTAGTCCGCACCCCCAACAACCCCAATGCGCCTTTTGCTACAGGCTTAGATCACTTTATCCAATACGGTTATGAAGAGGGTCGCACTCGCGTATCGCCTGAGTATGACGAAGCGTTTTACATAGCCAATAACCGAGATTTGCAGCCGTTTATTCAGAATGGAACTTTTAAAAATGGCTACCAGCATTTCATTCAATTCGGCATCAAAGACGGTCAGTTTGGGACTTCTTTTTTTGAAACAGAATACTTAAACAAATACTCCGATGTTCAGTCGTTTGTCGAATCGGGAGCGTTGAAAACTGGTCGGGAACACTACTTCAATTTCGGCAAAAACGATCCAAGCCGCTCTGCGACTTTTATCGGAAGTTCCGGGAATGACATCATTGCTGGTGCTGGGGTGGGAAATACCGAATTAATTGGAGTTGAAGTAGGTTTAGGTAAAGGTGGTGCCTTTTCCATCCCCGGCCGAAATTATGAAAGTGACGGCAGTAATGAATTCGATACTCTCACTGGCGGTAGCGGCCGCGATAAATTCGTACTCGGAGACGTTATGCAAGGTAGTGGTGGTAAGGGATACAGTCCCCCAACAAAGTTATATATCGGGCCGGGTTTTGCTACAATTCGGAACTTTACCCAAGGTCAGGATAGCATTCAGCTAGCAACAAGCGATATCCAACCTTCCTTAGATAACTTCTTGATATTTCCTATCAACAACAATCGAGATTTAGCTATCCAAACGAACGGCTTGTTCGTCTTGCGTCCAGATGGAAGTTCGGGAATTAGTAGCTTTGACACGATCGCTGTTATTGAAGGTGGCGGAAATCTCAAGTTGAATCTATTACCAGAAACTAGAGCTAATCTACCTTTACTTGGCTAGAAATCTCGAACCTATTGGGGATTGGCCTGATTGCTGCTGGGGAGTGCGATCGCACATTCGCAAAAAGGGCGATCGTACTGTTGTGTTTGTCATAAAAATCATAAAACAGGATTAACAATAATTAACTTGACATACTTACTTAGTAGAGTTAGGTATAGTGGGTCAAGTTTAACCGACAAGTAAGTAGACTAAGCTTGGAGAAATAATTATGACAAATTATGACATTTTTGACGAACCATACTACCTGGCGCAATATCCTTGGGTGAAACCGGCTATTGATGCAGGAGTTATCAAATCTGGAAGAGAACACTTTGAAAAGTTCGGTCAAGCCGGCGGCCTGACCAAAGTATCGCGTTACTTTGACGAAGAAACCTATCTAGCTCAAAATCCAGATATTGCTCCCTTTGTTCGCACCCCAAACAATCCAAACGCGCCTTTTGCGTCAGGTTTAGACCAATTTATTCAGTTTGGCTACGAAGAAGGCCGCACCCGCGTATCGCCTGAGTACAACGAAGATTTTTATTTAGCAAATAACCAAGACCTGCTACCATTTGTTCAGAACGGAACTTTCAAAAATGGCTACCAGCACTTCATCAAATTCGGAAATGAAGAGGGCAGATTTGCGACTTCTTTGTGGGAACGTTTATATTTAATCGAGAACCCCGACCTCGAGCCTTTTGTCAACTCAGGAGCCTTGAAAACGGGTCGAGAACATTATTTCAAATTTGGGCAATTTGAGGGGCGCTCCGCTACTTTTTTCGGAACCCCCGGCAATGATATCCTCACAGGTGTTGGTGTGGGGAATGTCAGATTAATTGGAGTTGGAGCAGGCTACGGGCTGAGTAAAAGTGACGGCAGCAACGAATTCGATACTCTGATTGGCGGTCCCGGTCGCGATTCATTCGTGTTAGGGGAAACAATACTAAGCCGTAGACTGAGTATTGTTGGATCTAACAATTTCTACATTGGGCCGGGTTTTGCTACTATTCGGAACTTTACCCAAGGTCAGGATAGAATCGAGTTCAGTGGATCTTCAGATAGCTTCATTCTGGTTCCCACCAACAATAATCGAGATTTAGCAATCCAAACGAACGGCTTGACCTTCTATCGAAATGGAGTTAGCCAAATCAGCCGCGGTGACACGATCGCGGTTATTGAAGGTGGCGGAAATCTCAAGTTGAATCTATTACCCGAATGGTCTGAGCCGACACTTGTACTTGGATAAAAATCTCGCAGCTATTCGGGATTTGCCTGATTGCTGCTTTCGGTGGGATAATTAATTGTACCCTCCAGAAACCGGGTTTCTCCAATAAACCCGGTTTATAAGTTTTTAATGGCGATCGCGCGCTAGCTTCAAAACCTCAACCGCATCTTTGTGACCCTCCGAAGACGCCCAAATTAACGCAGTCCAAGTATTATTATCATACGCTTTGATATCAGCTCCTTTATCGATTAAAAATTCGACAACTTGAGTGCGCCCGCTACCTGCTGCACTCATCAAAGCCGTCAAACCAAAATTAGTTTTAGCATTCACATCCGCTCCCGCCTCTAGCAAAAGCTGTACAATCTCGGTATGTCCGGCAGCAGCGGCACTCATTAACGCCGTCCAACCGTCATTGTCGTGACTGTGGGCATCCGCACCAGCAGCGAGCAATTTTTTGACGATCGCCGAATTGCCAGCCTCAGCCGCAGTTGTCAAAGCCGTCGCACCTTCCTCATCCTTGACATTGATATCTGCACGCTGTTCGATCGCACTTTCTACAGCCGCAATATCACCCGTCTTGACGGCATTAATTAAATCTGTCATAAAATCTCCCTTGCATCCTTTCAAATCTTAAATCCTATGGCAGTAGATATTTTAATCCTCTCCAACGGCCCTGGAGAATTGGCAACTTGGGTGCGTCCCGCCGTGCAAGCTTTGCGCGAGCAACTGGGAAATGCGGGCACTCAAGCGCGAATCTCTGTGGTGCTGTCCCCCTGTCCGCACGCCACCGGGAAAGAAGCACAAATCGCATCTTCCTACCCAGAAGTGGACAGAGTGCAAGCACCGGAGCATTTTTTTCCATTCTTATTGTCGGGCAAAACTGCTGAAAATTGGGATTGGCACGAAACAGGAGTTGTTTTATTTTTAGGTGGCGATCAATTTTTTACGGTTGTTATTGGCAAAAGACTCAAATATCGCACTGTTATTTATGCTGAATGGGACGCGCGGTGGTATCGCTGGATTGATAAATTTGCGGCGATGAAACCACAAGTTTTTGCTAAAATTCCCCAAAAATATGCTAAGAAATTTACAGTTGTCGGAGATTTGATTTCCGAAGTAGGGAACGGGAAATCGGGCAGGGCGGGCACGGGGACACCGCCCCTACGGAAAATAGAATTAATTGGATTGTTGCCCGGTTCTAAAGCCGCCAAATTAGCTTTAGGTGTACCGTTATGTTTGTCGATCGCCCAATCCATCCACCGCATCCGCCCTGAAACTCGCTTTGTAATTCCCGTTGCTCCTACCATAGATGTGCAAACTCTAGCAGGTTTTGCCGACCCTAAACAAAATCCTTGCCTGCATTTATTTGAAAACGCCAGCGCCGAACTTCATTTAACAGAAACGCCGTTTTTGCAGACAGCAAATAACTTGCAAGTAGAACTTTGGACGCAGACGCCAGCCTACGATTTGCTATCAGAATGCAGCCTGTGTTTAACTACTGTGGGAGCGAATACTGCGGAATTGGGTTCGTTAGCCGTACCGATGATTGTTTTGATTCCGACGCAGCAATTGGATGCGATGAAAGCTTGGGACGGATTGCCGGGATTGCTGGCAAATTTGCCGTTAGTCGGTTCAGTTTTTGCGACTGCGATTAATTGGCTAATCTGGCAATTGGGAAAGGGAAAGCTTTATGCTTGGCCGAATATTTGGGCACAGGAAGAGATTGTGCCGGAGTTAATTGGGAAGCTGGAACCCGATGCTGTTGCCGGGTTGGCGATCGACTATTTGAGCCATCCTGAAAAATTAGCACAAATGGGCGATCGTTTGCGTGCGGTTCGAGGAGAATCAGGGGCGGCAAAAAAAATTGCTGAATTGGTTTGTGAAGAAATTGAGGTGCAATCTAATTGTCATAAAAATTAGATTTTTTTATTTTTAACCGCAGAGGAACGCGGATGAACGCAGATTTAATCCAGATTAATTGGTGAAAACAGGCAAAAGAAAGTTTATTTTCTCTTGCCTGTTTATTATCCCAAAACTCGATTTGCTTTCAAGTTAAGCTCGATCGTGCTTAGCAATCACCCAAACAGCGTGAATGATGCCGGGAATAAAGCCCAAAAACGTGAGAACCAGGTTAATCCAAAAATCCGTACCGATGCCGACAGTCAAAAATACGCCCAGCGGGGGAAGAAAAATTGCAGCGACTATGCGAATTAAATTGTCCATCTCAGTTACTCCAAACGATTTTTCTCTTTCAATTTAACTTCACTGACTGACAGAACCTTTCCCGAAAAACTTAGGCGGTGCTGCCATAGTGTAAACTTCGGTTTCAGCAGCGATTACCTGCCGCAAGTGACCGGGAACTTGCATCAACCCCAAGAGTGTAATTCCGTCGAACATCCGCAACCCGCCAGTTGTTTTCTCGGCGAGTAATTTGTCAGTAACTGCGGGTTCGGGTCGCGTATTTATTTCTTGATTAGAAGCTATCGCAAAACCCCAAGGAGCTCCGTAAGTAGAAATAAAGCTGGTGCAGGATTGAACATTGGAGAAAACAGATTTCAGGGTATTTACAATGCGCGCGTGCATTTTCATTTCTGCCGGAGAAACTGGGCCCGCTTGCACTACGAAATATCCGTTAGGCGACATTACGCTGCGAACTTTCTCAAAATACTCTTTGGTAAACAACTGGAAAGATGGGCCTTCTTCAATGGGATCGGACAAGTCAGAAATGACAATATCCCAATCATTGTCAGTTTTATCTAAATAGTCCAAAGCATCGCCGATTACTACTTCGCAGCGGGGGTCATCAAAGGCATTTTGGTGCATTTCTGGCAGGTGTTCGCGGCAAGCTTCTACTACTTCGCCGTCAATGTCGATCATCACGACTTTTTCAACTGTTTTCCAGCGCAGCACTTCTCTAATTGTAGCTCCTTCTCCGCCGCCGAGAACGAGAACTTTTTTGGGTGAGCCGTGACAAATCATGGCTGGGTGTACCAGGGGTTCGTGGTACAGAAACTCGTCGCCTGTACAAGATTGCCATTTGCCGTCCAAAACTAAGCCTTTGCCGTAGGTACCGGTCTGAACTACGTACATTTCTTGATAGGCTGTTTTCTTGTAAGCGAGCACCGCGATGACGCCGTGAACGTAAATATCCCAAGGGGTAATGTACTCGCTCATCCAAAAATCTGCACGAACTTCGCTACCTGACATCAATTACTCTCCAAATATAAACTGCTGTGCCGATGTTGTCACAAGTAGTAGTTATTAGCACAAAATGGTGCGGGTGTGTGAGTACGATCGACACATTGCAGTGAGATTTGGGAGGAATGGTATAGTGTGATTGCGTTCTGGGATAGAGGTATTGCCTTGTTAGTTGAGATTGCTTGTGGGCGATCGGGCTATCGCACTCACATTTTATATTTTCGCTTGGCATCGGCGGTCGGTTTGGTAAAAATGTGGTCTAAATCGGGAAATTTTTCGCGCTGGGCCCGCCTTTATCAGTTTGCGATCGCCCTACTGATTTATCAACAATCGCATGAGAACCCGACAAATGCGAGTGCGGGGAATAAAAGTGGCGAGCGGTTTTAACCCTATTTTTTATTAAAATCTTGACATTTTGAATGTATTTTAGATAAAATTTTTAGATCGAGCAAAATAAAGTATGTGGTTAATTATTAGGACAAAAATGCAGAGGCAATGTGCGAGGTCATTCTAAGTAGATAAAGGGTGCAAATAAATTTACTAATAAAACTGTTATAACACTATTTTTAGGTTAAAAATAATAGCACATGGAACCCACAAACTGGGAAAACAGAATCAAAAAGCTGGAAAAAGAAAATCGAATCCTGCGAGAAAAACTCGAAAATTCGGAAACCAAACGCAGCCAATTAGAAGCCCTTCATCAAAAAAAAGACTCTTTGCTACAGACAGTCACTGAGGAATTTATAGATGCCGAAAAGATTTTAAAAGCCAAAATATCTACACTAGAAAAAGCTCTAGAAAACCAGCAAACAATGCAGCTCAAATTGATCGAAGCCGAAAAAATGTCGGCTTTGGGAATTTTGGTCGCTGGTATCGCCCACGAAATCAACAATCCCGTGAACTTCATCTACGGCAATATTACTTATGTCAATGACTACGCTGCCGATATTTTAAAATTGCTCGCAATGTACCAGGATCGGTATCCCGAAACAGATGCAGATATTGAAGCTTTTCTGGAAAAAATTGACCTCGACTTTCTGCGCGAAGATTTGTTGAAAACTCTTTCGTCAATGAAAGTTGGCTCCGAGCGCATCCGCGAAATTGTGCTGACTTTACGAAACTTTGCGCGGGTAGATGAAGCCGAAAAGAAACCAGTTAACATTCACGAAGGAATTGACAGCACCTTGTTAATTGTGCAGCATTTAACTAAAGAAAAACCAGGGAATCCGGCAATAAGGGTTGTTAAAAACTATGGAAGTTTACCGAAAATAGAATGTTATGCGGGGCAAATAAATCAGGTATTTATGAACATCATTAATAATGCTATTGATGTGCTGCGAGAGCGAGAAAACAAGTGCTCTGTAGGGGAGATAGAAGCCAAGCCCAGTCATATTGTAATTAATACTTCTATTGTTTCTGAAAATTGGGCAAGAATTAGCATCAAAGATAATGGTCTGGGAATGAATGAAGCTGTAAAAGGGAAAATTTTCGATCCGTTTTTCACCACCAAACAAGTTGGTCACGGGACGGGTTTGGGATTGTCAATTAGCTATCAGATTGTTGTGGACAAACATGGCGGGAGGTTGGAGTGCATATCCGCAATTGGAGAAGGGACTGAATTCGTGATCGAGATTCCGATCGCCAATTCCGGCCGCTAAGATCGATCGATCGAGCTAAACTGAGGGATAATGAAAACTCCCTTTGACCGCGGCTCCTCCTAGTTTGATGTGCAACCCTATGTCTACTGTCACTTTTGGTTTGTCAACCCCTATAGCGGCAGAAGCCGGGGCATCCTACGGCAGCAGCGAACCGCCACAGCGCCCCACCGTGCGGGCAGAGTGGATCGAGGTATTGGTGGACTCTCCTTTCAGGGTTGCGGGGGACTCCCCTGGGGAGGAAAATAAGTTATTTACCTATCGTTTACCTGCGGAACTTACCGTGCAACCAGGGGATATCTTGAGTGTACCCTTTGGCAGTCAACAGGTAGGGGCGATCGCCATTCGGTTCATTTCTCAACTGCCGCCAGACTTAGATCCGGCGCGGGTAAAAGATGTCGAAGATGTTGTCAGTACGGGCTTTTTCCCAGCGACTTACTGGGAATTACTCGATCGCACTGCCACCTATTATTGCACACCATTAATTCAAGTAATTAGAGCCTCGCTGCCGCCCGGTTTGTTAAGCCGTTCCGTGCGCCGAATTCGCTTAATTAAGGACGCAATTTCTCCGAATGCCGAAACATTTCTCAATCCCGCCGCCAGTCAAATTTTACAATTGCTGCAATCTCAAAAAAACGGCGATTACACTTGGCAATACCTCCAGCGCCAAGTTAAGGGAAGTTATCGGGGATTGAAAGATTTATTGAAACGCGGTTGGGTAGAAAGTTATTTAGAACCGCCCAATCCTCCCAAACCACAACTCAAACCGGCAGTGACATTAATTGCTAGTGCATTTGTCACAGATTTAACCAAGCGACAACAAGAAGTATTGGAAGTTTTGCGCCGGGGTGGCGGTGAAATGTGGATGAATGATTTGTTGAGAATTTGCAGTGCGAGTTCTTCTGTTGTCAAAAATTTGGAGCAAAAAGGTACCGTTGTTATAGATCAAAGGGAAGTGCTCAGGGGCGATCGCGGAATTGCTCAATTGCCCGATGCACCGAAAAATTTAACTAATTTTCAAGCTGAAGCTTTAGCGTTTATTAACTCTTTTTCGGGATTTCGTCAAGTGCTGCTGCACGGCGTTACAGGTTCCGGGAAAACCGAAGTGTATTTGCAGGCGATCGCCCCCATCTTAGCCAGCGGCAAATCCGCCCTCGTACTCGTTCCCGAAATCGGCCTCACACCGCAACTTACCGATCGATTCCGAGCCCGTTTTGGCGAGCAAATTTGCGTATACCACAGCGCCCTATCCGACGGAGAACGTTACGATACATGGCGTCAGATGCTGACTGGAACCCCGCAAATAGTCATCGGCACGCGATCGGCTATTTTTGCGCCTTTACCTAACCTTGGCTTAATTATCCTCGATGAAGAACACGACAGCAGCTTCAAACAAGACCAACCAGCCCCCTGCTACCACGCCCGCACCGTTGCCAAATGGCGGGCAGAATTAGAAAATTGTCCCTTAATTTTAGGTTCCGCAACCCCAGCTTTAGAGACTTTGGTGGGGACGCGCCGAGATTATTACTCGTTACCAACTATCCATTATTTATCATTGCCCGATCGCATTTATTCCCGCCCGATGCCGCCTGTGGAAATAGTGGATATGCGCCAAGAATTGCGGCAAGGAAACCGATCAATTTTCAGTGCTTCCCTGCAAAACGCGCTGGAACAATTACAAGCAAGACAACAGCAAGGTATTCTATTTATTCACAGAAGAGGGCACAGTACCTTTGTCTCTTGTCGGAGTTGCGGCTATGTGATGGAATGCCCGAACTGCGATGTTTCGCTGTCTTATCACCACGTCGGCGAAGCAACCGCAGAAGTGTTGCGGTGTCACTACTGCAACCACACGGAACGACACCCCCAAAACTGCCCGGAATGCAGTTCTCCTTACTTCAAAAACTTTGGTAGCGGCACTCAGCGAGTCGAACAGGAATTAACGAGATTATTTCCCGAATTGCGGGCAATTCGGTTTGACAGCGATACGACTAGAAATAAGGGCGACCACCGCAGATTGTTAACGCAATTTGCCAATGGGGAAGCTGACATTTTGTTGGGTACGCAAATGCTGACGAAAGGGTTAGATTTAGCTGGAGTAACCTTGGTGGGAGTTGTGTCTGCTGACGGGTTGCTAAACTTATCAGATTATCGGGCAAGCGAACGAGCTTTTCAAACATTAACTCAAGTCGCGGGACGTGCGGGCAGAGGCGACGATCCGGGGCGGGTAATTATTCAAACTTACACTCCCGAACACCGGGTTATTCAAGCAGTTAGGCGGCACGAATATACAGATTTTGTGGAAACCGAATTAGCAGAAAGAGCAGCGCTAAATTATCCACCTTCGGGGCGGCTGATTTTGTTGCGGTTGAGCAGTGTAGATGCGGCGGAAGTTGCGGTGACTGCGGTACAATTGGCGTCTATTTGTCAGGAGTATATTGAGCGATTGTCTGTACCGGGGTGTGAGTTGTTGGGGCCTGCACCTGCGGCGATTATGCGGGTGGCAAATCGCTATCGGTGGCAGATTTTGCTGAAGTTGCCTTTGGATGAGTCGGTGGATTTGTCGGATTTGATCGGATTGCGCGATCGTACGCCGCGTTCTGTTAGTTTAACTATTGATGTCGATCCGTTGAATTTTGGTTGAGGGTTATTGGTTGGGTGGGGGCGGGTTTTTGTAGATTGTTTGTGAGCCTCAAATATTGTTGGTAAAACCCGCCCCTACAGGCTATCCTCGGGGCGGGTTTCACCAACTATAGTTATTTCAAATAAAGATGAGACACTAAGTTGCACAATAAGCGCGAATAATCTCATCAAGAGATGTGGCAGAA
>NZ_JAUBPU010000055.1:2925-41164 GCF_036700885.1 Microcoleus sp. S13_B4 | reverse complement strand
TACCATTCTTTCAGAGGGGTCTAAGGGCTATGTCCTTCATTCTATCAATGTTTTGACTCTTGTTGTCACCCCGTCAGGCGATCGACACTGCATTCAACAAGCAAATCATACTTAAGACAGAGGTATTCGAGCCATTTTAAAGTAAAGTTTGTTGCAGGAAACTTTGATTAAAACAGGGCATTGTGAATGAATTTTAAATCGATCGCAAAAACCAATCTACTATTCGGCAGCCTGATAATTAGCCTTGGATTGCAAACACTTCCAGCCGCAGCGCAATCAGTCACCGACGCGCAAGTTTCCGCCCTCGTAGAAGCGCTACGACAAGCCGCGCCGCCTCAAACCGCAAATGACGGAATGTACAGTCAGTGGCAAGTTTTACCGAACAATATTTCCCGTTGGGCAAAATTCTGTACCAAACAAGATTTAACACCCCAACAATTTGAGGCCGACGCGACAAAAGCCAAATCAATTGTTACCTGTATCGTGGGCGATTTGCTGCGCGACGAATACAAAGCTAGCAGCAACAATGAATTAACGGCTGTACGCCGTGCCGCTTGCTGGTGGATGACAGGGGACTCCGCAGCTTGCAAAAGCGGCGCAACTGCTACTTTTGCGGAGAAAGTTGTCAAAGTTTACCAGCAGCAGCGGCCTAAAAAGTAAGGTTTGTGCTGGCGGAATTTAGATTTTTTTGACCGCAGATGGACCCAGATGGTTTTGTGCTGGTGGACAGATAAGAGCGATTTGATATCAAATTCAATTATCCTATAAGCGCCAAAGATTCTTGAGAACATTAATTAGCTCTTTCTGCCGTCGAGCGATTACTTCTGGCGTCCATTCCTGTTCCCGCAGCACTTGGGTAGTAAGTGCAAAGGGTGAAACACCTGTTTTAGTGGTGAAATACTTCTGTTTTTTCACATCAAAATCATAATTTTGTGCCAGATTGTTTTTCGCACGAGATAGTAAAACTAAGTTGCCAAGACGATGCACATATTGATCGCGTTCTTCCTGACTAGGAAACCACTTCACCCACTCACTATTAGCACCTGGATTCTGGGGAAGTACGTGCTCGACAGTAATGTTGGAGAAGTTGTAAGATGCTTCACCTTCTGACAGAGCAGCATCTAAGCGCAGCAAAACATAACTACGAATTTTTTGAATTAGGTAAAGGTCACTATCGAGGACTCTAAGGATATTGTTTGACTCTTCAGGAGTAAACTGGAGCGGTGAATAGGAATTGAATAAATCTTCCTCTTGCTCAATAGCAGTAAGCAATCTGCTGTAACGTTCAATGCGCTCATTGATATTAGCGCGGACAATCATTAAACCTGCGGCAAGGCGGTCTAAAGCTATAAAGAAACGCACCAAATTATCGGGATTATTACGGTTGCGAGATAGGTAGAGAACGGCAGGTGGTATCCAGTCAAAATTATTAATTTTGTTTAGCCATTTAAATAGTTGATTAATTTCCTCTGCACGCGCCTCGCTTTCATAGGTTGAGTTCTGAATTTCCGAAAAAGCCTTAGCATAAGGAGCTAAAATTTCATCAATGAATTGCTGAGGCCCAGCCGCAGGATTGATGTTTTCCTGAAACTCTTTAAGGATACTCTTGCTAAGTTTTTTCTTTTCCTTAATCATCCGAATATGAGAAAACAAGTCTTTGAATAACTCGCGTCCCAGATTCTCCTCGGTATCTTCCCACTTTTTAGTATATTTTTCTTGTTGGCTTTCGGGTATTTTTCCGATAATGTCCGCTTTCAAGATATCAGTTATGGAGAGATCCAATCCCCTGTTGTTCAACACAGAAAATATCCGATAGGCAGAGTCAAAGTCAGGCGTAGAAACCACTACCAAGAAGCACTGGGTAATCAGGAACTGGGCAAGACGTATACGGTGGGATTCGGCGATAGTCTGCAAACGTTGCAAGAATAAATGTGCATTTTCTTTAATAAGCTTCTGAGTATCCATTAGCTCAGCATTGTTCAATTTTGTGAGCTTGTTAATACCACCTTCATGTTGAATATATTCCTTGAAAAATTCTGTATCTCGCTCGCGCAAAGTCAGACGGTAACGATTATGTATGCCCGCGATTAAGCTGCCTTTTTGGTATAGATAAGTGGTCAAGTCATTGGCGTGTTCTGTTGGCAATGATGCCCTGAGAGCAGCTAGTAGTATGGTGAGAGTTGTTAGACGTTGCTGACCATCTACAATTTCAGCATCTGGCGGCCCAGATTTGATCAAAACAATGCTGCCTAGAAAGTACGGGTTGAGTTTATCAATTGTGTCGTTACCATCTCCCAATGATATTAGCAGGTCTTCCAGCAGTTCTCCAGCTTGCTCATTTGTCCAAGCATAAGGACGCTGGTAGAGGGGAATGGTGAACATAAAGTCATCGCTAAAGATTTTCCTAATGGGGTGTTCCTCACCCTTGATGCTGACACGGTTCATGCTTGGTTCCTATGTTAGGTGTGGTTGATAATTGCTTCCCGAAAGTCCATTTTTCCTGTTGCTAGAATACCATGCTCAAGCTTGGAAAGGCGAACTCTCAACTTAGCCTGTGCAGGCTGGTTTCACTCGTCCCGCTGTAGGCTTCACTCTGCCGCTGAATTATCCATTTTCTGCCTGACTTCTTATCAACTTTTGCACGCTGGCTAAAGCCCGATTTAATTCATAACTCTTTCTTTCTGCATTCTGCAAGAAAGCCTGTTGTTCTTCTTCAATCATTAACACATCCTGCCGCACCAAACCATCTAATAACTTTTGAGCAGCACCGAAACAACTATCTTTGATAAACTTGCGAAACCAAACAGGCAATTTGTGCAGCCGCCAAAACGCATTTAATGAGGTAAAATGAATTAAATAAGCGCGAGTTGCTGTCTCGCTCACCGGACAAACCAAGCAGTAAATCTTAAAGTCGCTCCCCAAAGTTGAAACCCAGTGCGGGTAAACATAACTCACCTCTAGCGGTTCCGGGTGCAGTCGGCGCAGAGATTTAAAAAATAACTGAGAAATTGACCAAATTTTATCTATTTTGTAATAACTTTGTGCCTGATAGCGAGCAGTTACTTGATGCTCGTTTTCTTCTAAAGTATCTAACACCGGATTTGCCCAAGCTTGCCAATCATCGTGCAAGTGTCCGTGGTACATATCCATCAAATTTTCAATTAAAAATGAATAGTGTGCCTGACAGTCGATGACTGAAACTGTGGCAATATAATTGAGATGTTCCCACTCGGGCAAATCCAATAAATCTATTTTTTTGGCTTGCGTTTCGTCGCCGGGGAACAGCCAGATAAAACCGTTTTGTTCCTTTGCTGGATAGGAGCGAATTTTGCAGCTAGGTAGCTTTTGATTTTCTGCTAAATAATCGACTTCGGCGCATTCTCCCCTTGCATTTAACCGCCATCCGTGGTAGGCACATTCGATTAAATCGCCTTTAACTTGACCGTGGCTGAGTTTAACTTGTCGGTGCGGACATCTATCTTCTAAAGCGTTGATTTTGCCTGCACTGTCGCGGAAAAGTACGATCGCCCGATTCCAGATTTTCGCAGCGACGGGCTGAGTTTGCACCGAGGTGCTGCGGGCGATGGCATACCAGCGATCGAGATTAATGCCCAACTCGCGGATGTGAGTTTTTTCTCCCCTTACAGAACCCGATTTTATCGCGTTGTTTTGCATTACAAATGTTCCCAAATTACGCCCATAAAACAACCCAATTTTACAAAATAACAGCCCGGAAAGCAACGACCGTAAATTTTTCTAAATCTCCGTTCTGACAAATACCTATCGCTAGCTAAATGCTTCAACCAGCCCGGCGACAATCGAAATTTTAATAATCTTAAAGCCTTGCGAAATCCGTAGGTGGAACAGTCGGGTCTAAAGTCTCTCGCTGCACCTAATATGTAGCCTATTGTAGCAGGTGTTTCCACTTCCGAAATATTATCTAAAAAGACGATTTTTCCGTGCGGTTTTAACATTTTTTTAATTGCATCAAGGGCGGCGGGGAGGTTTGGTAGGTGGTGAAGAGTAGCAGCACTAACTATTAAATCAAATTGGCGATCTAGCGCTAATTGATTGGCATCCATTTGGATATATTCGATATTGGGGGCTGAACGTTTTTGACTGGCAATCGCGAGCATTTTTGCTGACGAATCGACGGCGATAACATTATCGTAATACTGGGCTAATTCAAAAGCAAGAATTCCCGAACCGCAGCCAATATCTAATGCTGCACCTTTGCTGGCCGATAGGTTGTTAATAAAGAAATCGTTCTGGTTTTGCAAAGTGGCCGCGAAATCGTATTCTGTTGCAAAAGCATCAAACGTTACAGATTTATTGCGAATTTTGCAGTTACTATTCAGCATCTATTATTGCTTTATACTCATTCAATAATATTTTAACCGCATATCCACCCCCCTCAACGTAGATATTTTTTTTCCAAGCTCTGCTTTTTCTTTTCACCGAAACCACACCCACAAACCATAACTTATCTTAAAAAAAGAATGCAACTGTAGCAAACCTCCAAACCCTTATTAAATCAGTCATTCACAATTATTAGAATCTCAAATCTCAAAAAGTAGGGCTGGGGGCGGGTTTCACCGAGAATAGCCGCCGATAATTGACGATTTATAAAACCCACCCCGCTGCAAACCTTAGATTTTTAACACGCCTTCGGGATTCACCGTCAAGAGCGATCGCCTCTGCAAACCCTCCTGGTATAAAATAGCATTAGCTGCCAACAAACCGCTGCTCACTGCCCTTTCCATTAAACCGCAAGGAAACGGCATTTTTACCCAATCTCCCGCAAACAAAAGATTGGGAACAGCGCAGCAAGTCTCCGGGCGTTCCGCATAACTACCGGGCGGATATCCCGAGAAATTCTTTTGATTTACCAATTCCCGGTGCAGCATATTTGCCTCTTTTAATTCCGGTACAATTTCGTACAATTCTTGCTCAAAAGTAGCCAGTAAAACTTCCTGGTTAGGAAATTCCTTTTCCTTGTAACAATAAGCGTGCAGTTCCACTACACTACCGCCAGTTTTCTGATTCCACTCGATGAACTGATCCTGAATTCGGTGGTAAAGCGTAATGCTGTCAGTCAGTTTGTAGCCGGAAAGCGAACTGAAATTGCTGTGTTCCCAGGGAAATTCGCGATCGAACCAAAAACGACCCACCGCAAACGGATCGGCTATTTTCAAGCTCTCGATCCGACTCTGCACCTGCGGATTCACCTCACCGCTGGCTAAACTAAACAAATGCTGCATCCCCGGAACATCTGCCGCCAAAACATAGTAATCAGCCTTCAATGTTTCTCCCAATTTTTGCGGCGGCGATTGGTTAACCGCTGCTGCTAACTGTATTTCATCGGCTTTTTCATCGACTACCTTAAATCGAGGCAAATCCCGCTGAGCCGGCCCGTTCACCACTCGCCCTTCGGCATCAAAAACTGCCCCGTGACAAGGACAGTGAAATTGACCGTCGTTCTGTTTCTGAACTGTGCAGCCTTGGTGAGTGCAGCTCAGAGAAATTGCCTCATTCCCGGATGGTGCGGCGGCAAATACGCTGTCTCCAGCGCCGAAATATTCGGTAGAGTTGCTGTCAGTTAACAGCGCGTTTCGCTTCACCCAAAAAGGTATTTTACTTTGCACATCTCCCGACTGGTAAGTCAAAGAATCAATCTGACCGTTTTCCCAGCGAATGTCACTGACGGCGACATCTGTCAATACTTTGCCGCCTTTGCTTTCAATGGCTTTGGCAATAGGCTGCACCAAACTCGTACCCATATCTTGCCGCGTACCGTTGAAGGCCAAACCCTCTGGATTTCCGAAAAAGTAAAAGTGGAAAAATTGCATTAATTCTCCCGCGCTCAATTCGTCGGGAGCGTTGAGGCTGGACTTAGCAAAAGGCAGAAAATATAAGTCATAAAGTCCGCGCGGAAATTCACCTTTTACCCAGTCGGCAACTGATATATTGTCGAGGCGATCGAAAGTTTTTTTAGTCTGAAAACCGCCGATTTCTCGAAACACTTGCCAGTGAGAGGGTTTTGTGAGATTGATTCCCCACTTGAGCCGATTGGGAGAAGATATCCCCAAATCAACTATATTCCAGGGAAAAGCTGAATGGTTGGGACGGAAAACTTCGGGTTTGTATTTGCCGTCTCGAAACAGAACGGCGTAGGATTCTAAAGATACAAAGTTATCAGTAATTTCTAGTTCTTCAACCACACTTTTGAGGTTGTAGTATTGCGGGAAAAAACCGTGGAAACCATGTTCCATCATAAAAGTTTCGTTCCCGACTTGTATCGGCCAACTAGCAATTTTGCCGCCGAGTTGGGGCGATTTGTCGAGTAATGTTACGGCGAAACCCCGCTGGGAGAGTTCGTAAGCACAGGCGAGCCCGGCCAAGCCTGCCCCCACAACTGCAACGGTTTTGCGGTTATTCAGCATTCGTGGCAAGTCAAGAGAATCTTGCACAAAAATGGTGGGTTCTGGCTTGGAAAATCGAGAGTAGCCCAGCAGCCCGCCGGCGGCACCAACTCCGAGGAATTTGAGGGCGGTGCGTCGAGAAACTGGTTGGGATAGCGGTGAATTGGTTGATTGACTCATCAGCGGTACGCGGTAACGGGCTTTAAACACAAATACGCCATAAGGCATCTATCATAGACCCAAAGCAGGATGTGTGAAGAAATACTAAGACACATTTCCCCGTCCGATCGCGATCGCACCGTGTCAAGTTCGATCGCACACAATGTATAGCGGAAGGAACAAGGCTTTAGTTATCTAGGAGAGAACAAAGAATAAACAAGGAAAAAGCATCCACCGCATAGCGTAAAATCCTCTAAATAATTAAGTCTTTTTATTTATGTTGCTCAACTCTTGGCAACCCCCGCCAACAATGCTAAAAAACTAGGAGATTTTCACGCCAATTCTTAGGCCAAAGGCAGTCTCGGCGAATTGTACGAAATTACCCGTCAGATATCTGAGTTCAAACAATTAATCAGTCGATATTTAACTAAGTTGACGCAAAAAAAAACAACTACTTTACAATAAGTAAATACAGAGAGTATCTTTACTGAGGTAACTCAATATATCGGCAATAGATGCAAGATATTCCTCACTTAATACCCAGACAAAGCCCTATGAAAACTGAGCCATGGGGATGTGTCGCAAAAAATCAAAGACGCCCGTATAGGTAATGCCGATTAAATGTACCTGCCTGCTATGTATAAAACAGGACTTAGGTGAAGAAACCGGGTTTTTGCGTAAGCCCTGTTTATGCAAAAACCCTGCATAATTTACAAACTTTTACCTAAATCGCGAATTTCTTGGTGTGGGGACTCTGTTGGTGCTGGTGTCCACACCCTACGGTAGAGATTTGCGGTTTGCCTTGAATGCTATAATAGTGCGGCGATCGCCAGCACAGTCAAAATTCCCACCCACATCCCAACTTTTGCTAACTGCTGCCGCCAACGGCGCCCTCAACCGCCCCAAAACCATGCACTACAAATCCCCGCAGCAACGCCAAAAACACACGACTTATAAAAAAATTAAACAAGCTATTTTTTACTGTTTGACAGCAATATTTTTCTGCTGGAGTACAGCGAACCTCGCTACAATTGCCCAAAACACAGGCCAGGGCGGGCTTAACGGGCAAGAAATGAGAAATTTGCTCGATCGCGGCAACCTCACCGAAGCCGTAACCAGAATCGAAGAAAACTGGGAACAAGACTATCAAAAATACTTTGAACAAGACTTTGAGACCCGTGCCAAAACCGCCGAAGCAATATCAAAAACTCTCTCCCGCCTAGCAGTTCAAACTAAGAAAAAACCCGCTTTAATTTACGCTATCCCGCGTACCGACCAACTAGAATTAATCTTAATATTGCCCGATCGCCCGCCCATTCTCCGCAGCGTCCCGGAAGCCAAACAAGAGAAACTCCTCTCCGTAGTCCAAGAATTCAGCAGCGAAATCACCAACCCCGTAAAAATCAACACCACCAGCTATCTAGAACCAGCCCAACAACTCTACAAATGGATAATTGCACCCCTAGAAACAGATTTGCAAACAGCAAAAATTGAAACCTTGCTGTTCTGCGTCGGCGCAGGTTTGCGAACTGTACCCCTAGCAGCCATGCACGACGGACAGCAATTTCTGATCCAAAAATACAGCCTCGCTCGCATCCCCGCATTCAAACTCACAGACAGCAATTACACCGACCTCAGAAATGTGCAAGTCTTAGCAATGGGAGCATCAAATTTTTCAGAAACAGCCAACAAAGAACCGCTGCCAGCAGTGCCGTTAGAATTGGGGGCAATCGCCCGACAGTGGCCCGGTCAATCCTTTCTCAACGAAGATTTCACCATAGTAAACTTGCAATCCCAGCGACTGCAACAAAGATACGGAATCATCCACCTTGCCACCCACGCCGAATTCCGCCCCGGAACCCCAAATAACTCCTACATTCAATTTTGGGATACCCAACTGCGCCTCGATCAAATGAGAGAATTAAAATGGAACAATCCGCCTCTTGAACTGTTAGTATTAAGCGCCTGTAGAACCGCCTTGGGAGACAAAGAAGCAGAACTCGGATTTGCCGGTTTAGCACTGCAATCGGGAGCAAAATCAGCCCTCGCCAGCCTGTGGTACGTCAGCGATGCGGGGACTCTCGCCCTGATGACAGAGTTTTACCAGCAGTTAAAAATCAGCAGGCCACAAAACCCTCCAATCATTAAAGCGGAAGCTCTCAGGCAAGCACAAATTGCGGAGATCGAAGGCAAAGTGACGATCGAACGCGGTCAACTGCGAAGTTCCCGAGGCGACATTCCCTTGCCCCCGTCCATCCCCAAACTCGACAGCAAAGATTTATCCCATCCGTATTATTGGGCAGCATTCAGCATGATAGGCAGTCCTTGGTAAGTGGGCCTCTTGACTGAGAGTGATGATACGCTATAAAACATAAAGTAATTCAATG
The DNA here is from genome assembly GCF_036700885.1 of Microcoleus sp. S13_B4. NCBI lineage: Bacteria > Bacillati > Cyanobacteriota > Cyanophyceae > Oscillatoriales > Microcoleaceae > Microcoleus > Microcoleus sp. S13_B4. The sequence continues at coordinate 32,196 of NZ_JAUBPU010000055.1, read as the reverse complement.
CCTGTAGCTGTCGCTCAACAGCCCGCTGCCAAGCTGTGACGAATCAAGCGGGAGCCTTCAAGGGGAAAGAAAGATGAAAAAACTAGAATTTTTGCTACAAAAAGAAGGCGATCGCGCCTGGTTGCCCCTAGAAACCTCCGACGTGGAAATTCTAGAAGGTAAATACCGTGTCGTTGCTCGCATTCAGCACCCCAACACCGACATCGAAATTCGCGTTACCCATACTTCCTTCGACCCAGGGGCGCAGCGGAAAGTCCAAAGCCGATCGGCCCGCACCAACCCCGAAGGATTAGTCGTGATCATTCCCTACACCAGGCTCAAACCCGGACTGTGGGAACTCTCCTGCTTGCCAGATCCCCAAGCAACACCACTAAAACCTTGGCAGTACGGCGTTCAGTTGGAAGTATTGCCCGCAGAATCGGAAACCTCCGAACCCCTACCGCCGATCGACCAAACCGAACCGGCAACTTCCCCCGCAGCCCCACAAATCGCAGCACCGGTCGATCGCGTAGCCCCACAAATCGCAGCACCGGTCGATCGCCCCGCACCAACCCAAATCCCAGCAGCCGATTCAGCACCGCAGCAGACCAAAATCTACCAATTCCCCATTCCCCAAAGCGCCGAACCCAAACCGGGCGTCAAACTCGAACTCGTCCTCGATCAAGAAACCTTCGTCACCCAACTCGGTCGCCCCTTAATCATTTCCGGCAAAATCGACATTCCCCAACCCCCCCAAAAAACCAGAAAAACAGCAACTCTCATCCGCGAATCCGAAGCACTAGAACTCAAAAAACTCATCGGTGCAGCACAACTACAAATTTACCTGCGTGACCCCCAAACCTCAAAAATTCTCGCAGAAATCCAGCAGCCGATGCCAGAACAAGTTCCCCCCTGCATCTTTGCCTGCGTCACCTACATTCCAACCGAGTGCAAAAGCCGCCTAATTTTAGGAGAAGCAATTCTCAGCAGCGGCGGCGTCACCCTAGCCACCAAACTATTCACAATTACAGCTCGTTTAGAGCATCTTCTACAGGAAATTAAAGACAATTTCATCGAAGAAAAGCATCAAGCCGAGCCCTCCCCAACAGCCTCAAAACCGTCTGGAAGCGCCAAAAATATATCATTCCTCAAGCTAGTAGAAAAATCCTTAGACCCTCCCTCCCCCGCCGAACCCCCAACCACTGAAGCCCTACCCCCTCTACTGGCTTCGCGTTACACCCCAAGTGCAGGCGGTCTAGAACTGCCCGCCTTCGGTAACAAACTGCCCGACAGCAGCCGATCGCAATTGCTGTCGGAAATCTCCAATTCGCCTCGAACGGTCGCAGAGTCGATCGACCCGCAAACCAAACCCTCAGACATCTCAGCTTCCCCTAAAACAGGGGACATAGGGGCGATCGACCAAAAACCCGAAAACAGCCCCCAACCAGAAACAACCGCCCCAGAAACCCAGCCTGCACCAACAAAACAGGCATTTCAAACTTTAAACGTCGAAAGTCGATTTTGGTCGCGACTGAGTTCCTTAGCCAGCAACGGCGAATCGCCCGACTGGCTCAAAGCAACCACCCTGTCACCAACTCCAAAAGCCGCCGCCAATAGCAGCGACGAAATTGCCGTTGTGGAAGAAAGCAGCTTCACCCAACAGCAAGCCGAAACCAGCGAAACAAATTCCGACCTCAAATCCACTAGCCCGGAAGCCAGAGAATTTGTTGTTTTTGACGAGCCCCCCCAACCGAAACCAGTTGGTCAAAAAACCACAACTGTCGCAGCAGAAGTAACTCCCCCGACTCCCTACGTTTTGCCAGAAGACGAGTTAGTACCGATGCCAATTTTGGAATTGCCGCGTGCCGAAATCCTCGCGGGCCAGCCTGTAAAAGTGCAAGTGCAACTGCCGGAATTAATGCCCCGGATTTATGTGAAAGTTTGGGTGTACGATCGACAAACCTACCTGATTCTCGACGGGCCGCGCTGGATTACCGAATTTCAATCTAACGGGTTGGGAAATGTTCGAGCAAGTGTCGAGTTAGAGATTCCCTACGGCTGCATGGAAGTCGAATTTGAGGCGATCGCCGTCGAAATGCAAACTCAGCGGGAAAGTCACAAAGTAAGCGTTCACCGCCAAGTTTTACCCCCAGCCGGGCCCACTTTACCCCTCGAAGGGTAAGCCCAAATCCGCGTGCATCCCCGTTCATCCGCTGACATCTGCGGTTAAAAATTTCTACTTACTTCCCCGCCAATTGCCGAAACTTCTTCTTAAACTTATTCTTATACACGTAGATCGATCGCTGTAAATCCTCAACTTGCAGCGACATCTCGGCAGCCAAACCCGTGCGGTTCCACACATCTTCCTGACACTTGCGGCGGCAAAAATTCATCGGTTCCGAGTAAACTTTCCCACTAGATAAACTTGGCTTTGGCCCGCACCAGTGAATCACCGTCGCCTCAGTGCGATCGCCTGCAGGCCCGCTTTCTTCCACCGGAAACCGCTTTCTCAGCAAATCCTGGTCAAAATCCGGCACCAACAACTGCATATCCACATTCTGCACCCGCAGCCGATTTTCTTGCGCCGCCCGGAAAATCATAAAGTTCAAAAACCCCATTTCTCCGTACTTAAATATCTTCGGATTTGCCTCCGTAAAATCTAAAATTTCCACGTATTCTTCCAAGCTAAAAACGCCGCGCTTAGCAAAGAAAGTACCCGTGCAGAAATAGTTTGATCGCGATTCCGACCACCGAAAATTCGGGAAATGCTTTTCAACGCCCGGAATGTCAAAGAAAAATTCCGAAACATCCGCATCCGAGTAATCGTAACAAGGCTTGTCTACAATTAAATCAAATTCTTGAAAGTTAGCCAACTTGAGAACATCGCCCCAGACGATCGTATCGGCATCTAAAACCATAAAATTTGACCAAGGACTTTCCCAGAAAGCAATCATTTTAGTTTTTCCCCAACCAAAACTTCTTTTCCTGAGAACCTCTTTAGAAACGGTTGTGCGATCGATCACTCGCACTCCGTAGGACTTTTCCAAAGCACTCACAGAAAACGTACCGTCAATCAACAGACAAATCGGCACATCTCCCAGGAAATATCGGATGCTAGCACAGCAACCCTTAGCAAACAGATAATCCTGGTCGCAGCAGGCAATAATAATACCAAAATCTTCCATAAACCCTCACTATTTTACTAACTTGCCCACCCACAGCCTTTGGGTTTTTTGTTCTGACCGCAGCTCTATTTTTGAGTTCTGCATTTTCGCCAGCTTAGCACTAAACTCCAGCGATCGTCCGTAGGCAAAAACATCGTTAAAACCGCTAGGAATCTTGGGCATAGTTGGTCTATCAAGCAAGTGAGCTTTCCCTAGGCCAACAGCGAGTCCAGCACCACCAGTTGCAGTCGCACTCTAACAACAAAAAAGTTGTGTTAAAATACCGGGAAATTAAACCAGCCGACGGTTAGTCTCAAAAACGGCGATCGTCCTGGCAAGTCCCGACGGCAGCGGGCATCAAAAAACCAAAATTGGTCAAGCCGGAACTTTGGTTTGGATCGGGTCAATCAACCAGCCTTTAAGTCTCACTTCCCCACTCTTGGCGGGAAAATAGCCCCTGCCGGGTCGCGACGTTTAAAGTTAGGTTAAAAAGCTTGACATTATAGGATATAAAGCTGTATAAGGGATGCGACAAGCAGCCACAATCCTACCTATAACTGTCTGTTAAGTCTGGCGTACCCGAGGACTCGGGGCAGTTATCAGTTAGAGGGAGATTGTGGTCGAACCCGTAGAACCAGTGGTCGATCACCTGCAGAGCAACTCAAGCAAATCTGGCGATCGAGAGATGAAATTAGCAGGTGATGGTATAATCAACCGTAAGGTAATGTGGGCTTGACCTGAATTGATGCCTGGGCGGTACAAGGGCCCAGCCCGCTACGTTCAAGCAGAAGTAGACACGCCTACTGTGAATCAACAGTTATGGATAGGTTCTATTTTGGCAGTTATTGTCAACAGGCAAGCAAACACAAAAATTAGCAGTTGGGAATTGCTGCTCGAGTTGAATAGAGTGTGAAGGTGTGAGGAAAATGAATAGAACTTTGTGGAATTTACTCCTAGTATCCCCGGCAATTCTGGGGCTACCATCAGTCATCAGTGTCGCTGCGATCGCAGCAGAAGCTCCAGCAACCGCTGAAGCCAACCAGCTAGCTACAACTCAGTCATCTGAGTCAAAAATTGCAGAAATAGTTGGAGAACCAGTTGCAGCAGCTCCTGCTGCCCCAGAAAAGCTGGCTTTAAACAGCAGCGACGAAGTGGCCCAAACCCCGGTCGCCAACTCCGCAGACGCTGAAAAACTGGCATCAATTGAACCAGACACCAGCGCAGCAGCACAGCCAACCACAGGGAGCGACATCGAGTCAGCAGCCCCAAGCGCTCCCGCCAGCACAGCGACAGCCACTGAACCCCTGGCGGCTGCGGACACAGCCGCACCCTCGCCCCAAGCATCAGACTTGGCAGTGCAAAGCAGCCAGACAGAAGTTGCTGGGAAAATTGAAGCGCCAGCAGTCGCCAGCACCCCCGCAACTACCCCAGCTACTAAGGTAGAAATTGCTCAGACAGCGCCCGCGGGAATGGGCGGCCCGATCGTCCCTGTGGCTCCCCAAGCGCTTCCGGCTCAACCATCCGGAACCATGTCCCAGGTGACATCTGTCTCTCAGCTCTCTGACGTGCGACCGACAGATTGGGCATTCCAAGCCCTGCAATCGCTAGTCGAACGCTACAGTTGTATCGTAGGTTATCCCGACGGCACCTACCGCGGCAACCGCGCCCTGACTCGCTACGAATTTGCAGCCGGCGTCAACGCTTGCTTAGACAACATAACCAAACTCATTGGGTCAACAGGTAACTTGGTTACCAAAGATGACTTAGCCATCGTGCAACGCCTGCAAGAAGAATTTGCAGCCGAACTCGCTACCCTACGCGGACGAGTAGACGGCCTAGAAGCTCGCACCGCAGAACTCGAAGCCAACCAGTTCTCCACCACCACCAAATTGGCTGGAGAAGCCGTTTTTGCCGTTAGCGACACCTTCAGCGGAGATGGTTTCAGCCTTGAGGACGACAAAACTGTCACCAACTTCGGCTACCGGGTGCGCTTGAACTTATTGACCAGCTTCACCGGTCGAGACTTGCTCAGAACCCGCTTGCAAGCAAACAACGTCGCCAACTACTCAGCAGCAACCGCTACGGGTACTAACATGGCTCGCCTAGCCTTTGATGGGGGTGATAACAGCCAATTCTCGCTAGACGAGGTGTACTATCGTTTCCCGGTCGGTGCCGCTACAGTCTTTGTCGGTCCTAAAGGACTTGACCTGGATGAAATTGCAGACACGGTAACACCCTTTAACTCTACGGGTACTGGTGCAATTTCCAGATTTGGAGTTCGTAACCCGGCCGTATTCCGCGGGCCGCAGGGAGCTGGCGCAGGTGTGACTTTCAACTTGGGCCCCCTCCGAGCTACTGGGGGCTATCTTGCCGGCGACGGCGATGCTCCCAACCCCGCAAACGGCAGGGGCGTTGCCGACGGTTCTTTCAGCGCTCTGGGTCAGATCGGCTTTTTTAGCAAACCGTTTGATTTGGCCTTCACTTACACCCACAAATACAATCGCGCAGGCGATGTTGGCATCATGGGCGGCACCGGCAGTTCTTTGGCTAACCGGCCCTTCGGTCAAGCACCCACTCAAGCAGATAACTATGGCGTGCAAGTTAACTTCAAACCCAGCAGTCGCTTTCAGATTGGCGGTTGGTACGGTTATACGAAGGCTGAGCAACTGCGGGGGGGCGGCAATGACGCTACCATCCAGAATGGTGCTCTCACTTTGGCCCTGGCAGATTTTGGCCGGCAAGGCAACCTCCTCGGTTTTGTCTTCGGTGTACCGCCAAAAGTTACCGAGAGCGATGTCGCCAGAAATCGCAACACCTCTTATCACTTAGAGGGTTTCTATCGCTTCCAAGTCAATGACTTTATTTCGGTGACACCGGGCGTTTACGTGATTTTGAATCCCGAACACAACAACAGAAACGACGATATCTGGGTCGGACTCCTGCGTACAACCTTTAGTTTCTAAGGTTCCCAAATATCTACTCACAAGTAAAAGCGGCAGGCGACTGCCGCTTTTATTTATTGGTCATCAGTCGATCGATTTTAGATTTTAGATTTTAGATTTTAGATTTTAGATTTTAGATCTTCAATTGTTAACAGTTAACAGTGATCAGTCAACAGTCAACACTCAACAGTTCACAAATTATGAATTTTGGCGGCAAATCCCGAATACCGAGGTGTAGCCGTGCAGAAACGTGCTGCCGCCGACGGGGCCGATTTCGCCGTTGCAGAAAAAGCCGCTCAGGGGGATGTTTTTGAGGTATCGACCAAACAGTCGGGAGTCAAAGTTCGACTGGCCGTAAAGCCCTTCACCGCGCCCCAGACAAGAGAACATCAATGCGCCGGCGCTAGATGTACCGCTGTACTCGGCAGCCCGCTGATAGCGATCGAGCAGCATTTCTAGGTCTTCTGCGGAGGTGCGCGCGTCCCGCAGGTGAAATTGGATGCGCTGTCCGGGACGGACTCGATCGCCGATCGCAATTGCCCCCACTTTCGGATCTACTCCCAACAGATTGCGGATTAAAAAATCTCCAGGCTCTAATGTCAGCTTGAATTCATCGCTGACTAAGCCTACAAATAACGAGTGCTGAGCTAATTCTCGGTCTTCTTCGCTCAAAGTTTGAACTAACTCTCGCAAAGCCTCTAAGGGCGATCGCTCGATGCCCCCGTTGCCGCTATCGTCGGTTTGTTCTTCGAGCTTCAGCAAAATATTCCGCTCTCCTTCCGTCACCCGATAAGGATGCCCGATCGGCCTACAGCCTTGAGCTACGATCGTTTCCAAAACTATATTGCCACTCAAAGCTACGCCAACCGTCCCTTCTCGGTAAAGCTGATAGTCGCAAAACAGCGCCGCGCCCCTGCCCGCACCGTCCCCCCCGGCGAGTCCCCCTACCTTTGCCGCGCCCGGATAGGCATAATCTAGCCCTTGGAGCAAATCGTTAATTTTTGCGGAAAAGGGGTCGGCCAAGATGATGAACTGCGGTTCTTCCTGGGCCGGCACGCCCAAGAGATCCACCCAAGTATCCGGGGGACTGTCTAAGTCCGGCAGTTCTTCTGCACCGACGTGAAAAGTTCTGACATTTACTCCCGGCAAGCGCGCCAGACTGAGGCTGACTGCGGGAGATCCCTCGACTTCTTCGGTGAGGCCGCCCCGGTTCGTGCCGATGACTCCTCCCCCACCGCAGCCCAGAATCGCGGGCACTGGCAGCAGTTCTCGGAGTAAGGGCATCAGCCGAGAATACTCGCTGGCAAAGGCAGACGAGATAAATATCAGCGCTAAATCAGCCGGGCCTTCTAGGTCGCGATCGGCTTGTTCTACAACTTCTTTGAGCGCTGATTCCAAAGACGGACGGGTTGATAAAGCGCTGACCCACTGCATTTGGTTTTGGGTGTACATAAGGCGAACTTCTCTATAAAACTATCTCTATACATTAGGCTAACCGGAACTGGCCGCTGGGGGGACGGTATTCTTGGGCGATCGATTCCCCCTCGATTGCCCTTCTTGTGTTAACATAAGTTAACATGACTGTCCCATTAATCTGTTTAGTGTTAAATGCCGTGTTCAGTTAAATCTTAAAAGATAAAGCTCAATACAGTTTGACACACCAACCTCGTGTAATGTTTTCATCAAAAGTAAGGTCAGCCCGACCTACATTGATGCCTCTGGACTCTTCCCCCGCCAACGGGGTAGGGTAAAGCAGGAAGTAGAGAGGGGCTGTGATCGCAGTTATGGATGGTTTCTATCTGGCCTGCTCCAACAGCAGCGCATCTCAAGCTATTATTAGCTGGGGTCGCCAGACCGAAACAGCACATCCAACCCAAACTAACATCCAAAAAGAAAACCTTTCTTACTTAATAAGGTCAACGACCCAGGTCTAAAGACACGCTCGCTTCGAGCCTAAGACTTAAACCACAGTTGACCAGCCTAAGACTTTAGAGGTCTACGTTTTTTGAGTGATGACACCAAGCGGATGCTTAGCTAGTCCCTTGGTCTGTCGTTAACGGTTAAACATCTTTATTTGGGTTAAGGACGTGCCGTTAGCCGAACAAGCTCACTAAACAAAGGGGCGTGCTAACATTACCTAGAAATAGGTCGGGGACAACCATATTCTCCTACACATTCATACCAACAAGCTTTATGACAACAACACCCGCAAGCAACATCCAAGAACAAATTGAAGAAGAACTAGAAAGCGCTCGTACCGTCTGTGACCTCAAGGGCGCCACTTCCGGGGAATGCGCGGCGGCGTGGGACGCAGTTGAAGAACTGCAAGCAGAAGCTTCCCACCAAAAGCAAGTCAAACCTAAGAATTCTTTTGAAAAATTTTGCGACGACAATCCTGACGCTGCTGAGTGCCGCATCTACGAGGAATAAACGAGCCATTTAGCTCTATGCCTTCTCTCCCGCGCCGAAATCTAACTTTTGGCGCGGGAGAATTTTATTTTTGGGGTTGAGCCTTGAAATAATGGCGAGATTTGCCCTCTATCCCAATACGGTTAAAATCAGCCAGCTTCTCCCCACTCCCCGAACCAAGGGGGACAATAATTTGCTCTGGTGCGCCTTGGTTCGGGGGATGGGAAGGCGAGATTCGAGGAATAAACAGTTTTAACTCAAGCGTATTGCCGTCTATCGTGTCTCAAGTACCCTTCAAAGCGCGCCAAGTACCTTAGAAAAAATAGCAGCAACTAAAACATTAAGACCCTGTTCTGGTTGCTGCTATTTTTTAGCATTTTTGTAGTAAAATTTGTGACAAATAAGTGAGTATATTTTCCCAAAGATGTTGAGTCTTTTATTGGCAGCCACCGGGCCTTGGTTTCAACCGCTAGTCTGGATGGATTATCGGTTGTCTGTGTTATTAACAATTTCGATCCCGCTGGTAGTGCTGATTTGGGCTGTTGTGGCAAAAGCTGAGGCGATCGTCCGTTTGTCGATTATTTATTGGCGAGTGGCGAGTTTGCTGGCAATTACACTTTACCTGATGATGGCTGCGCTGCCTGTGAGTTTTGTATCGTCGGTGATTGGGAGGGCCTTAATTCCCGCTAGTCTGTGGTTTTGGGAAGATTTAAACGAAGAAATTGCCGATCGACCGCAGTCGCCCCTGAAACTGGCTTTTACAGCTTGGCGGTGGGCGATTACTGTTTACAGCGGTTTGGGCGCACTAGCTCAACTTCCCTTCTTAAGCTGTGCCTTTAAATCTCAAATTCAGGTAATTGATGAACCTTTTTGCCGCGTTTGGTTAGATCCACCTTGGCTGTACAAACAAATGTTTCACCCTGCGGCAAACCCTCAATTTTTGGGATTGTTGGGTCTGATAGGTTTAGCAATCTATGTAATTTACTTGTCATATTTTGTGCTAATTAGACTAGGAAAACAGGGGAGGTCAGCTACCGGAAATTAAGTTGAGTTTAAGTTAGTATTTCCCTCCTAAATGGCAGCGAATGTCTTCAACAAAAAACTCAAAAATCCCCAACAAAAAAAGCCGGGGCGGATCTAGGGAAAAATTAAGCTAACAGCAGGGTAGATGACGTGAAGTTGCCCAAAAACGGATACAAGCCGCCGACTCCTGTCGTGGGGATCTAAAAATTTTAGACTAAAGTAGAAGCTTCCAGATTCATCTGTGGAGTACATCTAAAATCTAAAATCTAAAATCCAAAATCGACTGACAGCAATGTTACTGGGAAAGACTGTGATGGATAGCAAACAAGCCTACTTACAGTGCTTAGAAAGGCTAATTTGGGCCCTCGATCGCCTGGAAGCAAAAGTCGAACCAAGTGAAGTCGCTCGGATTGCCGAACTGATTGTTCAGCCGATGATGGGGCCCTGGCGGTTTTTTCACACTCCCGAACATATTTTTGAGGTGGGGGGAGATGAAGACGCGATCGAGGTTTTGGCAGCTTTATTTCACGATACCGTCTACGTGCAAGTCGATCGCAGCATTAACTTTAACGTCAGCTACTACATCACTCCTGTTGCAAAAGAGGTTAACAAACAACTACAAATTCGAGATAAATCTGAACTGTCTGCGGATGCTACCTTCGAGATGGTAATGCTGGTATTCAATTTTGTACCGGGCGAAGTCCTCAATCCTTTCGCCGGACAAAACGAATTTCTCAGCGCTGTCGTAGCAGCAAAAGCTTTAGAACCATTTCTCAAACGCGAGCAATTGCTTCAAATAGCAGGCTGCATTGAAGCAACAATTCCGTTTCGCGCCCCCGAGTCCGGAGTAACAGTAAGCCAGCGCCTTTATGACCGCTTGCAAGCAATAAATAGCCGATTTAACCTCAGTTTGACTGATGAGGAAATACGGGAAACGGTCAAAAAAGCTGTGCGAATTTCTAACCGGGATGTGATGAGTTTTGCTCACCATAGTTCAGCCCATTTTTTGGCAAATACCTGGAATTTACTGCCGGAAACCAATCACAATCTCATCTGCTGCGGTTTTTACACGATTCGCGACTACCGAGTTGCTTTGGTGAAGATGGAAGGTTTTCTGAATTATCTCAAGCCAGAGATGATTTTCCGGCAGTTTGAGGGATATCCAGACGATCGCACGTATCAGCGCTGGGAAACTACTGCTAAGTCCAATCTCGAAATTGCCAAGCTTTATTTGGGGTGCAAACTGCCTGCTCTAGCCCTGCTAGAAGCTCTTTCTTCGGGTTTGGGAATCGATGTTTCTCTGGCGATGATGATGGGAGGAATTCCGGATCAATCTCCTAACTGCGTACGCCTGGAAAGCTTTTTCCCACAGCTAGAAAAACCTTATCAACCTAAAATTGGTTTAGAAGCGGAAGTATTAAATTTATTAGAAAATGGGCGGGCTAAAAGCACTTCTAAAACCGATTTGGAGAACTCGCCGTTAACAACGTTTGTGGTCAAAATTGTTGGCTTTGACGAAATGCGCTATCAGTGCGATCGAGCTAAGGAATTTTTTCTACAAAATCTCGACGCTGACGACTTTATTTCCGACTTTAACCCGAGCGTTACAGAAATTGTCATTGATTCAATTCTCAAGTTGTTTGACAGCCGGAAATCTACTATCTACCGATACTACGATATCACTTCTAAGTTAAAGTCCCAACCCCTGACCCATTTTCCCGATCGCCCTTTTCGCTCAAATGGTTAACTAGCTTTAAATACAGTATTTTACGGCCTCTAAATAAAAAACTATTACTCAGCTTATACAAGAGTGGAGCGATTGCACCGTGACACGATTGATTGACTCGCTTTCTCTACGTCAATCAGCCTATCCATCCCGACACCAACAGTCGTACAGGTAAGTAGGTAGACGGAATTTAACCGCATAATGTAACACTATGTAAACAGGTTTAAGTCCGCCAGTAGAGAGCCTGTGGAGACTTGGCCCTCGTTTACATAGGGTCGTTTTTATGCGCCGACTTACTTATGGTGTGGGGCTGGTGGCAAAGATGCTAAAAGTTGATAAAAAATGGAAATTCGCTGCTGTTTGCCTTTGACAATTACTTTGTACACAAGGGATTTTATAGCGGGCTGTCACTCATCTGAGTTACCCCAGAAAAGCGTCACTATAAAAAGCGACTGTTAAAGCACTTCCCCCCACAGTTACAACTGGGGAATAGCAAGTTCAAACGGCTTGCCAACCACTAATCCCCAATCAAACCATGCAAACCACAAATTCAATTTACGCTCAATTGCCTCTTTGCTCTTCACTGCCCACACTGCAACGAAATAATAGTACCACTGCCAATCAAAACGTGCGCTATCTCCAACAATCCTTAGTTAAAAAGGGATATCCCGTCGCAACTGATGGATTCTTCGGCCCAAAAACCGAACAAGCAGTCATCAAATTTCAAAAGGACAATAAGATTGGTGTTGATGGCATTGTCGGTTCTCAAACTTGGAGTCTATTAGGCGCTTGTTATACAGGTGAACCCGGATGTTAAATCCAAGTTAACTAATCCTAGGCACACGGGTAGCAAGAAACTGGGTTTTTTCACAGCAATACTTCCTTTACTCCCCCAGAAACGCTAAAAAATCTGATGGTAGAGCGAAGCCGAAACCTCGTTTCTGCCCGTCCAAAGTGCATTCAGGACTTTAATTAACATTTTTTCTGTGCTGCCCTGCTTTTAAACAACTTGCAAACAACCACTGGAGAATCAAACCATGCAAACCACAAACGCAATTCACATGGAAATACCTTCCTGCCGTTATTTTCCCCTACTCAAACGCAACGATGGCGTCACCCAAAATGAGGACGTTCGCTACCTTCAGCGGCTCTTGCACGCCAACGGATTTTCCGTAAATACTGATGGAGGATTCGGTCCGAAAACCGAACAAGCGGTCATCAATTTTCAAAAGCAACAAAAAATCGTTGCTGATGGCATTGTCGGTTCTAAAACTTGGAATAAATTGGGCGTTTGTACAACTATATTTTAAAGTTTGTGCAACCATCTTTTAAAGAGAGTAGGGCGTGCAGTGCGCGCCCTATTTCTCCGTCGAAGTTTCCACCCCACACCACCCATCGGGCGCTCCGTACATTCGATACTTGCGAGCTCGTTTGAAATACAGCATGGCTACCCGATCGTCTGGATTGATTTGTAAAATATTCTGAAATACTTTTTGGGCGGCAACAAATTTTTGCTCGTAGTAAAAATTGAGAGCTTCTTGAAAAATTTCCGCAGTTTGCTGCTTGAGTACAATGCTCTGCTCTGTTTCTGTATCGTAAATTTCAAACACTGACACAGCATTTGTCTTTCCTTTCACCGTTACTCGATCGACAAATCTGTACTTATATTTTTCTGGATCGTCTAGGCGATCAATAATTGCACCGCTAACTAGAATTCCCGAGCCGTAAACCTTAGTCAATCCTTCCAAACGAGAGGCGAGATTCACCGCATCAGCAATCACGGTACTTTCCATTCGTTCTCGCTCGCCAATTGTACCCAACATCAAATTGCCCGCGTGCAAACCGACGCCGATCGCGATCGGACACAAACCATTTTTTTCTCGCTGCTGGTTATAAATATTCACTTCTTTTTGCATATCAATTGCTGCCCGCACGCCATCAGATGGAGATGTAGGAAAGAGTGCCATGACTGCATCCCCAATGTATTTGTCAATAAACCCGTTATTTTTCCTAATTGCAGGGCTAACCCTTCCCAAGTAAGTGTTAATAAATGCGAAATTTTCAGGCGGTGTCATATTTTCCGAAAGCGCCGTAAACGAGCGAATATCCGCAAACAGCACCGTCATATTTCTTTCCTGATTTTCGCCTAGTTTTACTTCAATAATACTCGGCTTTTCCAGCAAGTTTAGAAAATCGTGTGGCACAAACCTGCCGTAGGCTGCATTCAGTTTTGCTAGGCGAATTTGCGTATTAATTCTCGCCAACAATTCCTTTTTGATAAAAGGTTTAGTTACATAATCATTTGCTTCTAAGTTAAAAGCTTCTACCAAATCGGTAGTTTGATTTTTAGCCGTCAGCATCAGAATCGGCATTTCTAAAGGCGAGTATTTTTTGCGAACTTCTCGACACACTTCATAACCAGTCATCTGCGGCATCATTACGTCGAGTAAAATTAAGTTGGGCTTAAATCCTGATTTAATTAAATTTAAAGCTTCTAAGCCGTTGCTCGCTTGAGTTATCTCGTAGTTTTCTAGAGAAAGACTGTTGATAATGACATGAATATTAATCGGCTCATCATCAACTACTAAAATTTTTATTTTTTCACTTTCTAGCGACTCGCTATTAGCGAATACCTGAGAATTTATTATAGATGATTCGGGGGTAAATTCAGGAGTGATTAAAATGCAGGATTCTTCGGTTAAACCCGGCTGTCTGCTGCTAAATTCCGGCTGACTCTCAGATACGGGCAAAGTAAAGGTGAATTGGGAACCGACGCCTACAGTTGAAGATACCCAAATTTTACCTCCGTGTAATTCCACTAATTGCTTGGCAACAGTTAGCCCTAAACCCGTTCCGCCATATTCTCTAGCAGTGGAACCGTCAGCTTGTTCAAAGGATTCAAAAATTCGCTCTAATTTATCTTCCGGGATGCCAATACCAGTGTCAGATACAGTAATGGCTAATTGAGAGTTAGGAGGTGATTGTGCATTGCCCGTTACCAATTCTGCTGAAATTTCAATTGTGCCACCTTCGGTAAATTTAATCGCATTGCCGATTAAGTTGTAAAGTATTTGCTGCAAGCGATTCTCGTCGGCTGCTATTGACGGCAATTCAGAAGTGACTGAGTTAATCAACTGCAAGTTTCTTTTGCCTACTAATGGCTGAGACAAAGTGAGAATTACCGAGACTATTTCTCGAATACCGACGGACTTAATTTGGAGTTCTATAGTTTTGTGTTTGAGCTGAGAAAAGTCCAGAAGATCGTTAATTAAAGAAGATAATCTTTTGCCCGATGAGGAAATCAAAGCTAAGTTAAAATTTGTTGAGTCGGGTAGTTGTCCAGTAGCACCGTCTATTAAAGATTCTGCAATCCCAATAATGCCATTGAGGGGAGTGCGGAGTTCGTGGGAAGTATTGGCTAAGAATTCGTCTTTTAGTTTGTCTAGTCGCTGCAATTCGGTATTTTTAGTTTCTAAGGCAGTAAAAGATGTTTGCAGTTGTGTTGCCATGCTGTTAAAAGCAGCGGCAAGTACGCCCAACTCGTCGGAGCGATCGAGCTTTACAGTTTTGTCAAATTGTCCTTCAGACAAAGCTATTGCTGCATCTTTTAATTTTAAAATAGGTTTGATAATCCAGCCAGAAGTGAGGATTCCTAGCACAGTTGCCATGCCTAAAGCTGCCAGACATAGTAACACTGTAGTTCGGTTGCCGGCATGGATTTGTTCCATAAAGTCGGCTTCGGGAACGACGACAACAATTAGCAAATCTAAAGCTTTGCCGTCTTGGAATGGCAGGACTTTTAAAAATTGCTGCTGGCCTTTTATCTCAAAATTTATTGACTGCGCTTTGGTAATTTGGCGCAAGTTGTGAAAGTGAATTTCTAAATATTTAGCTGTAGTTTGTGTTACTGGATCGCTGCTTTCTGTCACTTTAAACAGTTCTTTTTTACCGTTTTGGGTGCGGAAAGGTTTTTCGGGTGTGGAAGTTGCCAGCAGGGTGCCGTTTCTTTCAATAATAAAAGTTTGACCGGATTTGCCTATTTTGAGGCTGTTTAAAAATTGACCGATACTGTCGAGACGCAAAGCAGCAATTAATACTCCTTCTAGCTGTTTCTGGGTGTTGTAAACTGGTTGCAGCGCGCTGATGATCAATGTGGGTTCTAGTAAGGATATATAAACTGAACTCCAAGTTGGTTTGGCTTCTAGAGCCGCATAGGTGTACGAAGGGTGCTGTCGGATGTCGAAGTTTTTGAATGACGCTACTACTGTCGTGCGATCGCCCCTATCATTAGTATTGTAAGAATAAAAATCAAAACCTGTAGATGGGCCCGATGCGTTAATCAATAAAGTGCCGTTCGACATCTTTTCGCCGGTGCGATATTCTCCATCTTGATTGGCGATCGACGTAAAATTGATATAAGGATATAATTGCACTTGTCGCCACAGATACTTTTCCCAAGCTGACAAGTCTTTCATGTTCACAAAACCCAGTTTAACTGCATCTAGCTTGCTTTGATTGATTTGGTGCGGAGTTTGCAGATAAGTTCTCAAATTTTGCTCTATCCGATTGCTCACCTCCCCCATCAACTGATCTGCAAGGTCATTCACTGCTCTTTGAGAGTTCCTAAATGATAAGTATCCCACAATACCTACCGCTGCAAATACTTGCAATACAAACGGAACTATGAGTACAGTTTGGATGGTCGCTTTTCCTAAAAGTTTGGCCACCAAGCGCTTGAGAGAAAGAGTGGACATAACATTAATTTAGCTTGAAATACACAGTTAATACTCGGAGCGAAGATTGACCGCTGGTAAGCATTCTCAACCATTTTGTACTTACACAAAACTTACGCAAGGAAAGCCGAATTCTTGGTTTCTTCGTGAATCGCTGTCCAACCTGAGATTTTTCAGAGAAACTGAGTTTATTTCTCGCATACTTTTCCGCAGTATATTCGAGTTTGAACTCAAAAGCAGCTCACTCGACGGCGTATTTTTCAGGAAAACTCCCAATTTTGGGGTCGAATGCTTCAGCCTGAATGTATTATGACTGAGGTCAGGTACAAAAAACTGGATAAACACATAAAAATTTCTACCGTCAGCTTAATGCTACTTTTACTACTTTTCATCCAAAGCTTCTATCCCCGACCATCCTTCTGCCACTTCATACATTCGATTCTTCAGAGAGCGCTTGCAGTAAATTGCTGCTAACTTCTTTTGAAGATGTCTTTCGCAAATCTTATTGAATATTTTTGGCGCTTTAGTAAAACTTTGCTCAAAATAAAGCTCCCGACCTCGTTGAAATTCAGTAGCAGTTTCCTGTTTGAGTTCAATGCTTTGTTTTGTTTCTGCATCATAAATTTTAAACACCGACACGGCAGATTTTTTGCCTTTTACTGTGACTCGATCGACAAATAGGCACATATATTTTTCTCGATCGCCCAAACGCTATAAAATTGAGTCACTAACTAGAATTACCGCCGCGTCAACAGTTATTTATTAGCTGGGAGTGGCAACTTACCAGAGCTACTCTCAAGCAAAAAACTAGCATAAATAGCAGCGTATATCCCAAGCCAAACGCCGTTCAATAAAAATTGGACGGGACAACGATAATTGAAACCTAGTCTTTCTCTGGCTCATAAAATATCGAAAAAGTAGGTTTTGCCGGATGAAAATGTTGCAAATGTTTTTTACAGGATTGATATTATGTCCGCTTACTTCCTGCTGTTAATAAAGGTCGAATTAAAAATAAAAAATTAGCTATCTGTCGCTGAAACTAGCCGCAAAATTAAGCTATATTGTAGCAGATTTCAGGAAAGTGAGATTTGCTATGGCTGACTCTATTGCTCGTCGCTTGGAACAATACACGGTAAAACGATCGCACGAAGTTTTAATCGTCAAGGCCCAAATTGACGGCGAATTCGATGAAATTGCTATTTTTAAAGGCTTTTCTAGCTCCCTGACGCGATCGACCGCTTTCGATCCCGAGGTTCCTGTTTTGCCGGAGGAAGCAAAAATTGTCAGTGTCGATCGCGTAGAGAGCCCCTACAATCCAAATAACCCCCGCTATCTTCAGCAGGGGTTATCTTGGGAAACAATGCAATCTCTATTGTCCGAGGCCGGAGTTTAGCAAAACATTAGGGACACAACGTGATAAAAACAGCAGGGACACAACAATGTTGTGTCCCTACTACAAAAGCACTATGTCCCTAGCCTTAGAGCTAAAGCGTGCCACCGGCAGCTTGGAAACGAGCTCTCGCGCGTTTGATTGCTTGCTTAGCTTGAATTTGCTCTTGCAAAGTGCCGCTAGTAGCCTTTTCCAAACGAGCTTCTGCTTCGGTGTAAGCAGTACGAGCAGCTTCTTTATCAATGGTTTCGCCTTTTTCAGCGCCGTTGACAAGAATAGTAACTTTGTTTTCTTGGATTTCTGCAAAGCCACCCATCAGAGCAATAGACACCCATTCCTTGCCAGGACGGACGCGCATCACTCCGGTATCCAAAGCCGTCAACATTGGAGCGTGACCGCTCAAGATACCCAGTTGGCCTGTGGTGCTCGGCAGAATTACTTCTTCAGCATTAGAATCCCAAACAGTTTTGTCTGGGGCCACTACGCGCACAGTTAATGTCATAAATTGTCAGTTGTCGGTTGTCAGTTGTCAGTTGTCAGTTATCAGTTGTCAGTTATCAGTTGTCAGTTGTCAGTTGTTACCAATAACAAATAACTAATAACGACTGACTACTGACTACTGACTACTAACTAATGACTAAAATTACTTGGCGTCAGCTTTCATTTTTTCAGCTTTGGCGATCGCCTCGTTGATATCGCCCACCAAATAGAAAGCTTGTTCTGGTAACTCATCAAGTTCACCAGCGAGAATCATCTGGAAGCCCTTAATGGTATCTGCCAGCTTGACATACTTGCCGGGGGAACCGGTGAACACTTCGGCCACAAAGAACGGTTGAGACAAGAACCGTTCAATTTTGCGAGCGCGAGAAACGGTCAAGCGGTCATCTTCCGACAGCTCGTCCAAGCCCAAAATTGCAATAATGTCTTGCAATTCCTTATAGCGTTGCAGAGTAGACTGCACCTGACGAGCAACACCATAGTGCTCTTCGCCGACAACGCTAACTTGCAACATCGTAGACGTAGAATCCAGCGGGTCAACCGCAGGATAAATCCCCTTCGCAGCCAAACCGCGAGACAACACAGTTGTAGCGTCCAAGTGAGCAAAAGTCGTAGCAGGTGCGGGGTCAGTCAAGTCATCCGCAGGTACGTACACAGCTTGAACCGAAGTAATCGAACCTTCGGTAGTCGAAGTAATCCGTTCTTGCAAGTCGCCCATGTCTGTACCGAGAGTCGGCTGATATCCCACAGCAGAAGGCATCCGACCCAACAGAGCCGATACCTCAGAACCCGCTTGCACAAACCGGAAGATATTGTCAATGAACAGCAGCACGTCTTGCTTGCTGACATCGCGGAAGTATTCGGCCATCGCCAGAGCCGACAGGCCCACGCGCATCCGAGCACCAGGTGGCTCGTTCATTTGACCGTAAACCAGAGCAATTTTTGACTTGCTGCGGTCTTCTTCGTTAATAACCCCCGACTCGATCATTTCTTTGTAGAGGTCATTACCTTCGCGGGTGCGCTCGCCCACACCACCGAACACGGACACGCCGCCGTGAGCCTTGGCGATGTTGTTCACGAGTTCCATCATAATCACGGTTTTGCCGACGCCTGCGCCACCGAACAAACCGATTTTGCCGCCGCGACGGTAGGGCGCCAGCAGGTCAATCACCTTGATCCCAGTTTCAAACACCGAAGGCTTGGTTTCCAGTTCGGTGAAAGCCGGCGGGTTGCGGTGGATGGGCATACTTTCGGAAGTATTGACCGGGCCGAGGTTGTCTACGGGTTGACCGATGACGTTAAAAATCCGGCCGAGAGTTGGGATTCCGACGGGAACTTGGATCGCTTCCCCGGTATCTACTACTTCCATGCCACGCACCAAGCCGTCGGTGGTACTCATGGAAACGGCGCGCACTTGGCTGTCTCCGAGCAGTTGTTGAACTTCGCAGGTAACGGCAATCTCTTGACCTGCTTCGTTTTTGCCGGAAATCGTGAGAGCGTTATAGATTTGGGGCAGTTTGCCGCCTGGGAATTTTACGTCTACAACCGGCCCAATGATTTGGGTGATGTAGCCTACGTTCGTTTTTGTTGCGGTGGATACCATGAATAGTGCCTTTGTTAGGATGCTATTTTTCCCGTTATGGAAAAAGTCTTAACATTTAGAAATGCTATTCCTCAGATTACCACTGAACAGACGCACTATTTAGATTTGTATGGGGCTGGTTAAGAGTCTTTTTTATCGTTGCTGCCCTCGCTTTTTTTTCCTGCGAGCTGCAGCCAAAGCCCCAAGCCCCATCATAGTCCCGAACACTGTGACTGGTTCGGGGACTGGTTCGGGGACTGGTTCGGGGACTGGTTGGGGAACTGGTTGGGGAACTGGTTCGGGGACTGGTTGGGGAACTGGTTGGGGGACTGGTTGGGGGACTGGTTCGGGGACTGGTTGGGGAACTGGTTGGGGGACTGGTTGGGGGACTGACTGAGCCGACACGGTGAAGTCTTTGAAGTCAAGCCCGGTTTTTGGTTTGGCATCGTCGAAGGAGATTTTTGTGCCCTTAGCCAGTTCGGCGATTGTGAGGGATGAAAATTGCTCTGGGCCTTTACCGCCGTTGATGTTTGCAAATGAGTCGCTGGAGTTGTTGTCGAGCCTAAAGTTACCAAACACAGCAAGCTGACATCCCGCCACCAGACATTCATCTCTTCGGAACTGGGTGCCGGCGGCCCACCATTGGGGGCTGTTCATGAAGGTACTCGACGATACGTATTGCTCCAAAGGCTTGCCGGTACCTGTGTCACTCCACAGCAGCAGGGCATAAGTTTGAGCCTTCAAAAATCTGAAGGTTTGGGTGATGGAGCCGTTTTCGGAGGTGACTGCGTTGCCGAACGTTGCTTCCCAGTTGTTGGCCGAGCCGTTATCTGAGGGTTTAGTCTCGTTAAACAGGTTGGTGATGTTGGTGTAGCCATTGTTTCCTGACTGAGCTTGGGCCACCCACAAGCTGGACTGGTAAGGGCTGTGAGATTGGTCGAAGGTAAAGTTTATATTGGTATCTTCATCGAACTGGATGCCGGCAGTGCCAAACATGAAAGCTCTGACGGGCGTGCAGATGCTGAGCAACATTGTGGTTGCCAAGCTGGCGACTGTAAAAGATGTTTTTTTGACTAGCATTAAAGTAGTCATAACCCTGATTCCTCCAGTATTGTTACGTAGTAAGGCGCAAAATGCCGTGTTGCCGTGACGCGAATCGACGATCGCGAGCCTGCGATATTTAGGACGATCGTCAAACCTAAAGAAGAGGCTCCACACCAGTGAATCTACATACATATCTCACTTAAGGGTGTTTGGGAGTAAATGAGTGCTTCTTCTCAGAGTTTTCACTGACACCAGATTGCCACAGTTTAATCTGTAACAGCAATATTTTCACCCTGTCTATAGTTGCAACCTACTACATTTACTTCGTTTCGGTCACTGTCTAAGGCTGAGTGCAAGGCTTGCAAATATGGGCTTTCAACAAAAATACATAAAAAATTTTACTCAGGTTTTGTGAAGTTTTGGTAAAGATAATCTAAAACTTATAAAGTTTCTGATAAAAGTTAGGCAGTTCGCCCAGTTGGCACTCAAAGCGGGCTGCAAGCTGCTCGCCCGGTGCAGAAGACGGTAGCGGTCGCGATTAGGGATTTGAGCGAGTTTTTTGGCACTAGAAGCAAGCGGAAGAATAGGCTATCGATACCTACGTAATTTTGACTAACATTCCGAGTTTTTTAAACCCCTAACCCTCGCATTCCGCGCCATATTTTCACCAACAGTTCCGGACGCATTAACCCGGTTTTTTAAGGTAATTGCTTCATGTAAGCAGTGAAAGTGGAAACAAGAAACCAAGTTTCATCGCTCGCCCCGCACCTGAATACATGATGGACACAGCATTACCCTGTCCCTACCCCATATCTGTACTTCACTTAACTCAAAACCGCTAAGTAGGTGGTTACAAATAAACATTAAATGGGGGAGGACGGGTGAGAACATTTATTTACTCGCTGATATCTCGTGATCCTCACGCTTTCCCCTAAAATATCCTATGGTTTTGTGCCATTACCTACTTATAAATACATACATTTCCTTTAGCTTCCCCTCCTAATTATTCAGGAATCAAAAATAGGGCTACCTATTGACATGAGGATTTTTTAGGAGTAACAATAGGATAGATAAATACGATCGCACTTTAAGCACAAGTTTTAAACACAATGACCCCCAACAGACTACATTTGCTCGGATGGTTATTCATGGTTGCCTGGGTGAGTGCAGCGGCGGGTTCGGCCAACGCGCAACCCATCGCCCCGGCACCAGACGGCACTAACACAGTTGTTACTCCCAACGGCAACCGCTACGACATTTCCGGGGGTTCTGTCAGCGGAGATAAAGCTAATCTTTTTCACAGTTTTACTCAGTTTGGCCTCAGCGAAGGTCAAACGGCGAACTTTCTGACAAATCCGAATATTCAAAATATTTTGGGAAGGATTACTGGGGGTAATCCTTCTTTAATAAATGGCTTAATTCAAGTTACGGGGGGCAATTCCAATTTATTTTTGATGAATCCTGCCGGCATGATTTTTGGGCCGAATGCCAGTCTGAACGTGCCTGGATCTTTTAATGCTACTACGGCGACAGGGATTGGTTTTGGGAACAATCAGTGGTTTAGTGCGATCGGCAATAACAATTGGGCCACTTTAATTGGGATGCCGAATAGTTTTGCGTTTACAAATTTGCCAGGGGGAAGCATTGTTAATGCAGGCAATCTGACGGTGACACCAGGTCAAAGTTTAAGTTTAGTAGGAGGTACGGTTGTCAATACTGGTCAGCTAAATGCGCCTAGCGGCAATATTCTCATTAGCGCCGTACCGGGTAACAATTTGGTGCGAATTAGTCAAGCTGGAAATTTATTGAGCTTGGATATTCAGCCGACAGCAAATCAAAGTTCGCTGCCAAACAATTGGACGCAGCCAGTGTTATCTTTGCCGGAGTTGCTGACTGGACAAGGTGTGGCACAGGCGACGGGTTTGACGGTAAATCCCAATGGCGAAGTTGTGTTGACGGGGAATGCTGCAGTGCTTGTAACTGCGGGAACTGCGATCGCATCCGGCAGTATCAATGTCTCTGGCAACACTGGCGGTACTGTAAATATTTTAGGCGACAAAGTAGGAGTTATTGCAGGCAAGATAGATGCTTCTGGGGTTAACGGCGGCGGTAATGTACTGATTGGCGGAGATTATCAGGGTTTGGGGACGGTGCCCAATGCTTTGCGGACTTTTGTTAGCAGGGACTCGACGATTAATGCTGATGCTGTTAGTAACGGGAATGGCGGGCGAGTCATAGTTTGGGCTGATGAAACTACTCGTTTTAATGGCAATATTACGGCCAGAGGTGGCTTGTTTTCTGGTAATGGCGGCTTTGCGGAAGTGTCTGGAAAGCAATCGCTGGATTTTCAAGGATTAGTTGATTTGCGCTCGACCTTTGGCATTGCTGGAACTTTATTGTTAGATCCTACTGATATTACTATTAGCACTGGTGCGGATGCAGGCGGCACATTAGGGGGAGTATTTACGCCCTCTCCGGCGGCTGCGCCTACTTCTACAATCAATAATGGGACGCTGCAAAATCAACTAAATTTGGGAAATGTCACTATTTCTACTGCCTCGACTGCTCCGAGTGCAGGTAATATTACAGTTAGTGCTCCCGTTGCTTGGAATAAGAGTAATTCTCTGACGCTGAATGCTAATAATAATATTAATGTTAGTTTGGGGGCCGATATCACAACTCAGGGAGGCAATGTCACTCTGAATGCTGATAGTGATAATTCAAACGGTGGTAATCTGACGCTCAATTCGACGATTAATACAAACGGGGGCAGTTTCCAGGGTATTGGTCGAGGTAATGGTTCCAATGGAAATGGAATCGTTCTTGGTGGCACAATTAATGCCGGAGGTGGGTCTATTAACTTGGACGGCAGCGGAGCAAACGTGACATTCGGAACCAGTAACGGTATTATTATAAATAACGCCCTAGTACAAACTACGGGAAGTGGAAATATTACTCTCAATGGAACTGGCCAGAACGGAACATTAGTGGGAAATGAAGGTATTGTTGTTACAGGCGGATCTAAGGTGACTTCAACCAATGGAAATATCACCCTGACTGGCACAGGTAACGGAACTAAAAGCGGTAACAACGGGATTAACATTAATACCACCAGCACAGTAGAATCGATCGGAACAGGGAGTATTACTTTCAACGGTACTGGCGGAAACGGGACTTTTAATAATCGAGGGATATCTATTACCACCAACAGTACAGTGCGATCGGCTGGGGGAAATGTCAACCTCACTGGTAACGGTGCTGGAACTTTAACCAACAACTTCGGCGTTACCATAGATACCGCTACAGTGCAGTCAACTTCGGGGAATGGGACTATCACCATCACCGGGACAGGGGGAAATGGGACGAGTGGCAATTCAGGGATATATATTAGTCCTAGTGGTATCGTAAAATCGCCGAATGGAGATATCGCCCTGACTGGAACAGGTAACGGCAGCGTGGGCAACAACGTGGGCATTTTGATGTCAGGCGTGCTGGAATCCACTGGCACCGGAAATGTGACTCTGAGCGGTGTTGGTGGCAAGGGGACTGATGGCAATCAAGGGATATCAGTTGGGGCGGGCACAGTGAAAGCGCTCTCTGGAAATGTCAGTCTGACTGGTACTGGTGGCGGGACTGGGTTTGCCAACGAGGGTATATATGTAGATAGTGCCGCTACAATCCAAAGCGCAGCCTTGGGAAAGGTGACGTTGACGGGTACGGGCAGTGCAGGGACAGGCACTAATTCCGGGATCTGGCTCAATTCAGGCACCGTACAAGCACAGAATGGAGATATTGCTTTAATTGGTACCGGTGTAGCGACATCATCTAGCAGCTACGGCATTAACTTCGGCACGGGCACGCCGATAACCGTGCAAGCTACGGGAACGGGCAATATTAGCCTCACGGGAAGTGCTAATAACAATTCTATTCCACTTAATCTCACGGGCGGTGTGATTAACGCGACTTTAGGCGGCAATGTCACTTTGACGGGCGATGAAATTCAACTGTCAGGAACAAGTCAAGTTAATGGTATTGGGACTATTCAGTTGCAACCGCTTACTCCCACTTTAGATATTAATGTTGGCGGTAATATCACGGACGCTCGTTTGAATCTCAACCAGGTGGAACTCGATACGTTAAAAGGTTTTTCGCAAATGGTTATTGGGCGGGCGGATGGGACGGGGGCGATCGCAATTGACCCCGCTGGCGTTCAGTTCAACGACCCGAAGACAGCGACGACAATTCAGCCTCCAACTGGTACGGGGTCGATCGCAGTTAACGGGCCAATTACAGCCAATGGTGATATTACATTTAACGGAGCTACTTCTCTAAGCGCAGACGTTACTACAAGCGATAAAAATATTACTTTCAACAGCCCTGTTACCGTCGCAAATAAAGTCAATATCAACACAGGTGCAGGTGCCGGCAACATTCTTTTCCAAGAAACTGTCGATGGGACAACTACTAACACTAACAGTCAAGATTTGACTCTAGCAGCAGGTAGTGGCAATATTACATTTGGTAGAGATGCCGGCAGCCCTACTCCTCTAGGCAACCTCAAAATTAACAGTGCGGGCAACGTACAAACAAAGGCAATTACAGCCGCCAGTATTACTCAAAAAGTTCCTGCTACGGGTGCTGTCACTATCTCAGGTGATTTGACCGCCACTAATGGTGACATAAGTTTTATAAATCGTGTTGATGTCAATAATGTATCCACAAATAATGTTTCTTTTACCGCGAATAAACCTGGTACAACAGGTCTGGAAACCGGCAGGATTACTTTAAATAATGGATTTGTAGCGGGTAGCAACAGCCTCACCATTACCTCAGATCAAATTGATATAACCGGCCTTTCCTCGTCGGGTACGGGCGATCTGGTACTTCAACCCTTTAGGCCTGGCTTAAAGATCGCACTTGGGGTCACACCAGATCGACCTGACTCCTTGGACATGACTGGGCTATTCAATGGCCTGGCCGATGGCTTTAAATCGATCACGATTGGGCGGACAGACAGCACCGGCGCAATTACCATCGAGTCGCCTCTCACATTCCAAGATCCCGTGACAATTCGCTCTCCACAAGGGGCTGGATCGATCGCAATTTTGCCTGGTGGGACTCTCACTGGACTTGATAACGCTTCGATTGCACTGACAGCGAATCAAAACATCACCGCCGGCAACATAACTACGTCGGGTTCGGGAGATATCACCCTCACTAGCAACATCGGTACGATCGCACTCAATGGGCCGATTACCACAATCGATAAAAACATCACTTTCAACGGGCCTGTTACGCTTCAAAATAATGTTTTGGTTGACACAGGTGCAGTCGGTGCTGGCAATATTCTTTTCAGCAAAACCGTCAACGGTACAACTGCTAACAATCAAAATCTCACTCTCACAGCCGGTACTGGTAATATTATATTTGGTGGAGAAGTCGGCAATCCAATTGCGATCGGCAATCTCCAGATCAATAATGCTACCGACGTACAAACCGCGGCAATTACAGCCAACAGTATTAATCTTACAGCTACTGGTAAAACGACCTTAAACGGCGCAGTCACAACCTATGGTGCAGGTGGCATTAACTTGAATGTCGCAGATTTGGCGATCGACAATCCAGTCACAACGCTAAATAATGGAACTTTTAAAGTCAATAATAGTGGCGACTTGAATATTGCTACTGGGGCAAATCTAGTGCTGGATGGAGAATTTACTCAAAGCGGTACGGGCAAGCTCAATATAGCATCCAATATTACAACTACTAACGATAATATTACTTTCAACAGTCCTGTTACTCTGAGAAATGATGTTTCTTTCAACACAGGTGCAGGTGCTGGCGATATTATTTTTAACAATAAAGTTGACAGCACCACTGCTAACAGTCCAACTCTCACTTTAACAGCGGGTACTGGTAATATTACATTCACAACAGGTGCGATCGGTAATAGTACAATTCCATTCGGTGCGATAACTGCCAACAGTAGTGGCACGACTAGCTTCGCGAGCAGTGTCAATGCCCAAAGTTTAACAACTGACGCAGGTGGCACAACTAAACTTAATGGCAATGTCACTACCACTGGCGCTCAAACTTATGGAGATGCAGTTGCAATTGCCAACAATCCGATTCTCGCAGGCAGCGACATTACTTTCAATAATACTGTAGACGGCACCAGCGATTTGACGGTGAAGGCGGTTAGCGGTAATGTTAGCTTCAATGGTGCAGTTGGTGCTGCAAGTGCGATCGGCAATTTAACAGCTAATTCTACAGGCACAACCGCATTTAATCAAACAGTCAATGCCGCGAGTTTGACTACAGATGCTGGCGGTACAACTCAACTCAATGGCAATGTGACTACAATTGGCAGTCAAACCTACGGAGATGCTGTCACTGTTGCCAATAATCCGATTCTTTCAGGTGACAGCATTACTTTCAATAATACTGTTGATGGTAGCAGCGATTTGACGGTGAAGGCGGCTAGCGGTAATCTTACCTTCAAAAGTGCGATCGGCGAAACAACTCCTCTCACAAGTTTAACTGCCAACAGCAAAATATCTTTAGGCGGCAATGTGACTACAACCGGCAGTCAAACTTATGCAGATGCAGTGACTGTTGCCCCAAACTCGGTGTTTTCAGGCAGCGACATTACTTTCAACAAGACAGTTGACGTAGCTGGCAATCTCGGTATTGCGGCTGATAATGTTAATCTCAAAGGAACTGTAACAACTACTAATGACGGCACGCTCACAATTACCAATAAGGTGAATCTCAATATTGAGAAAAACGTGAACTTAGACGGTGCATTTCTTCAAAATGGCGGGGGAACTGTTGCGGTTAGCGGAAATATCACCACAACTAATGATAACATTAGTTTTAGCAATCCAGTGACATTAAAAGCTCCTGTAAATTTTACAGTGGGAGATGCAACAATAGCTTTCGGTTCTACTTTATCGGCAGGTAGTAACCCGCTGAATTTAACAGCCGGTGAAATTGATTTTTCCGGGAATGTTTCTGGTACGGATGCGTTAACGCTACAACCCGCAACAGCAGGACAAAATATTGCTCTGGGTGGAATTGATAACAATACTAGCGCTTTAGATTTGACTGCATCGGAACTTAATTTGATTCAAAATGGATTTAGCTCGATCGCGATCGGGCGATCGGATAGCACCGCCAAGGTTAGCATACCCTACAATCTCACCTTTTTAGACCCCGTAAGTATTCAAGGGGGAACTGGTGCGATCGCACTTGATGGCACTCTAACCGGAAATGACAACAGCAGCATTACTCTCAATGCCTCTACAATTAATTTGAATTATGGCATCAATACCAATAAAAATCCGATCGCCCTTAACGGTAATGTCCAACTCGGCAACGATATTAATCTCAGGACTGGCGGCGGAGATATTAAGATAATTGGTGCGATTGACGGCAATCACTTGTTGAACTTAGCTGCCGCGACAGGCAATGTGCTGGTACAAGGAAATATCGGCGAAACAACGCCATTATCTGTTGTGAATGTTACTGGATCGAATGCGGAATTTATTGGAAATATTAAAAGCAATTCTGGTTTTAACATTACGGCTTTAAATACTAAATTAGGCGGTAATATTACGACTAATAACGGCAACATTAATATTAGCAATGCTTTGGTTTTGACAAAGTATGCGGTATTTAGTACCGCAGGGGGAAATATTGCCTTTGGAGGTGCGATCGACAGTGACAGCATTAATGCCCGCAACTTAACTCTAGCCTCCGGTAGTGGCAGCATCACTTTCAACGGTGCGGTGGGGGCCACCAGCAAGTTAGGAAATCTTGCGATCGAAAATGCTGGCAATGTGACAGGAAGCTCGACAATTAACGCGCAACAATTGACAGCACCAAACACGGAAAAAGTCAATTTATCGGGAGATGTCACCGCCGCCAAAGTCGATATTACTGCCAAGGGCGATATAAGTGTTAAAAATATTACTACTAATGGCGGAGAAATTCTATTTACAACCGGGAACAATTTCACAGCAGGCAATTTGAATACATCGGGAAACAGTGGCGGTAACATAACTGTTAAGGCGATAACTTCAATTACGGCGGGACAAATTAACTCTAGCGGTATAGTCGGAAATGCCGGCAATGTGTTCTTAGATCCGATCGGCGATATTCAAGTAGAGTTTATCAATGCCCAAGGCGGTAGTGGCGGCACCGGTGGCGATGTCACAGCAATAACAGGCAATTTTTTCCGCGCTACGGGTACTTTTTCAACACCACTTTCGCCGACAGGATTTGCTAGCATTTCTACTGCTGGCGGCACAGGTGGCGGAAATATCGCAATTACACACGCTGGGGGAGATGGAGGGACGCCGATTCAACCGTTTGTGGTGGGGGATGCTGCTAGCAACGGTACGGCGGGTGCAATTACAACGGGACAATCTATCATTACATCGCAGTCGTTTCCGCGTTCTAGTAGTGTTGGTAATATTGTGTTTTCGACTGATGACGCGATCGACCCGACGCCAACGCCAACTCCAGTAGTAACTCCAACTCCCACTCCAAGTGTCACTCCAACTCCGGTAGTAACTCCAACTCCCACTCCAAGTGTCACTCCAACTCCGCTAGTAACTCCAACTCCCACTCCAGTTGTCACCCCAACTCCGCTAGTAACTCCAACTCCCACTCCAGTTGTCACTCCAACTCCCACTCCAGTTGTCACTCCAACTCCGGTAGTAACTCCAACTCCCACTCCAAGTGTCACTCCAACTCCGCTAGTAACTCCAACTCCCA
>NZ_JAUBPU010000055.1:0-2708 GCF_036700885.1 Microcoleus sp. S13_B4 | reverse complement strand
TAGTAACTCCAACTCCCACTCCAAGTGTCACTCCAACTCCGCTAGTAACTCCAACTCCCACTCCAAGTGTCACTCCAACTCCGCTAGTAACTCCAACTCCCACTCCAAGTGTCACTCCCACTCCAAGTGTCACTCCCACTCCAACTCCAAGTGTCACTCCCACTCCGATCGATCCTACGGAAATACAAGTGCCCGCACCTGTGACAGCACCAACATCGCCCACAGCCGCCGATACACCCACACCGCAAGGAGAATCTTCAACCCCTGATTCAGAAGACTTTCAACGCCGCAAAATTCCACCGCTAGACAATCCCGGTGTAGCAGCCGATCGAGTTTTAACCATCGATCAAAGTATCACCAGTCAGTTGCCCCCGGGCTACCCACAGCCAAAAGTTAGCAGCAAAACAGCGCCACCAGTCAACCCTAGTGCTAATTTAGTTCTGGGGTACGCCCCGCCTCCCGATCGACTTTTTGAAGTCAACGACATACAGAATATAGTCTGGGGAATTGAAGAAATGAGGAATCAAGAATTTGGAGAATACTTGGGGGTAAAAGCCAACCTCCCAGAGAAAAATGTCTTGATTTCGACCTTTCAACAAACTTTAAAAAATATCGAACAGCAAACCGGCAAGCGGTCTGGTATTATCTACATAGTCTCGCGAGAAGATCGACTGGAACTAATTTTAGTTCCTCCCGTGGGGCGGCCGATTCACTACAGCGTCCCAGAAGCCAACAGAGCAGCTCTTTCCCCCACCGTCCAAGAGTTCCGCAATGAAATCACCAATCCAGCGAAACGCGATACTACCACTTATCTAGCCGCCGCCCAGCAATTATATAAATGGGCGATCGCACCCCTAGAAAAAGACTTACAAAACTTAGGAATTCAAACTTTATTACTGTCAGTCGATCCCGGATTGCGAAGCCTGCCCTTTGCCGCTTTACACGACGGTAAAGGCTTCTTGATTGAAAAATACAGTTTCAGCCTAATTCCAAGTTTTAGTTCGACTAATACCGATTATAAAGCTGTTAGAGACGCCACCGTGCTAGCAATGGGAAGGTCGGAATTTGTGGACCAACAGCCATTGCCCAGTGTGCCGATCGAATTGCAGGCGATTGCGGCTCAGTGGCACGGCCCATCTTTCCTCAATTCCACTTTCACTTTAGATAATCTCAACTCGGAACACGCCAAGGGAGGATTTCGGATCGTTCATCTAGCAACTCACGCTGAATTCAAACCAGGAAAACCGAGCAATTCCTACATTCAACTGTGGAATTCCCAATTGCAGCTCGATCGCATGGAGAGTTTGAATTGGCGCAATCCGCAGGTAGACTTGTTAGTATTGAGTGCTTGTAGAACTGCTGTGGGTGATCGGGAAGCAGAGTTAGGTTTTGGAGGTTTAGCAGTAAAATCCGGCGCAAAATCTGCTTTAGGGAGTTTGTGGTATGTTGACGATGGAGGCACTTTGGGGCTGATGAGCGAATTTTACCACCAGTTGCAAGGAACCACAACTAAGGCAGAAACTCTGCAACTTGCTCAACAGGCGATGATTGCTGGTAAAGTTCGGATGGAAAACGGGCAGTTGGTGACAACAGGCGGCAAATTAAATTTACCTGCTAATTTACAACAAGGAAACCAAAATTTTTCTCATCCTTACTACTGGAGTAGTTTCACCATGATCGGAAGCCCTTGGTAAGCTGCTATTTTTATTTTTCAGTCTCCGCTTCTTAGGGACGAAAGTTTCTACTTTAGGAGCAATGTTTCCTTGGGGCGGTTGGGGGCGGCTTCCCCCCTGAAGATATCTCCAACCGCCGAGTGTGATCGGGGGTTTGGAACTCTATTTCTGTTTCATCACCACCCAATTAATATCATCCAAAACCTTCGCATCGCCAATATACTGCCGCACATCATCTATCACAGATTACCTAATGGCAATAGCAGGTAAGCCTACTTACCTGCTAATTTACAACAATAAAAACAAGAGTTTTCCCCTCTTTATTGCTGGAATATTTTCACGGTGAGATTTTTTTGTAACTCCCATATTTTAAGTAGCAAATCTGTTCCTTGAACAATTATGTCTAACCCGCAGATGCTCTATCTAGGGTTGGTCTGTCTCGGATTTGGGGCCGCAGTTCCGTAATTGACTCGACAACCGATGTTGAACAAACTCGAACTGCACTCAAGAGGGACAATCTGCTGGTCGAGGAGGGCGCTGCAACTGACATACTCGTCGTTATTAGTATCTCTTACCATACATTCGATCGGGTTAGCTCCCGATCGCGCCGACCAACTCTTCATACCTACCACTGCAATCATATGCTGCCAGTAGAAAGCAAATAGCAAAACTCCCAAAAGTACAGCAACTGCTAATCCTACTTTCAATTTCCAACTATTTAGGACGTTTCCCAAACTATTTTTCACGTTTTCCACTCCCGAAATTGAGCTGTCGGTAGTTATTTCTGGAGTTGTCAAGTTTGTTTGTGTTTGTTCTGCTGGAATTTCCGACATAATGTATCTCCTATGATTGCTGGGACTTGGCTAATCTGGCAGTTGCGATCGCTATTGCAAACTTTATCAAATTTTAGCAAAACTAGCCAGTACCGACAACCGATGCGGGCAGCACCGCCGGGAAGTATGTAGGGCTTGCTGAATATATCGATCGCATATTACGTGGCCTGGGTTAAGAACTGGTGCGTTCGAGAGTCATCGC
>NZ_JAUBPU010000054.1:0-41965 GCF_036700885.1 Microcoleus sp. S13_B4 | reverse complement strand
CAGAATCCGAACTGATTTTAGATACGTCAAAGTCGATCGAGCGTTCTCAACCAGAATCCGAACTGATTTTAGATACGCCAAAGTCGCTAGAACATTCTCAACCAGAATCCGAACTGATTTTAGATACGCCAAAGTCGCTAGAACATTCTCAACCAGAATCCGAACTGATTTTAGATACGCCAAAGTCGCTAGAGCGTTCTCAACCAGAATCCGAACTGATTTTAGATACGCCAAAGTCGCTAGAACACCCTCAACCAGAATCCGAACCACTGGTAAAAAATCGGCCACTTAAAAAAAAGCCACAACCGAGTAGCGATTCTCGACCAGAAGATCCCCCTGTTACCAAAAAGCGACAAATAGAAAGAAAAAAACAGGATAGCGACGACAGCCAAAAACCACCCGCAGGCGACTCAGAATGAACCAATTACCAATGGCCAATTACCCGTTCCCAATTTCTAAAGGTTAGTAATGATTAGTAATATTGTCGCAATTTACCGCAAAGAACTACAAAGCTATTTTGCCTCGCCATTAGCCTATGCCATCGCAGCAGTCTTTTGGCTAATCACCGGCTACTTTTTAATCGCCATCCTCCTCGCCCCCGACGGGCTAATTCCCCAAATTGGTCAGCGAGACCAAATGGGAATTACCGAACCTCCCATCGACGTAGCCTACGAATTCCTGCAACTCTTCCTGCGAATAATGGGTTCCCTTTCGTTGTTCGTATTACCCGCACTCTCAATGGGACTTTACGCAGAAGAACGCAAACGTGGAACCTTAGAACTATTAGCCACATCGCCCTTAACAAACTGGGCCGTTGCTACCGGCAAACTCCTCGGTGTTTTAACATTTTATACCACAATGTTGCTGCCCCTGCTGTTCTGCGAGGCGATCGCCCTCAGTTCCTCAACCCCACCCGTACCCCCCGGAGTTCTTCTGCTAGGACACGGCGGCTTAATCTTACTAGCAGCAGGAGTATTGTCCCTCGGAATGTTTATTTCCTCCCTCACCGACAGCACAATTTTATCCGCCATTCTCACCTTCACTCTAGTATTATTTCTCTGGGTGATCGATGCAGCCGCCGTCGGTATCGGTGGCCCCTTCGGAACAGCATTAGGACATTTATCGCTCCTAACAAATTACACCAATCTTGTCAAGGGAGTTTTCGATACCAGCAGTTTAATTATGTTTGCCAGTTACATCATTTTAGGAGTATTTCTGACCGCCCAATCCATCGATGCCTTGCGATATCAGCGTTCTTAAAAACATTAGGAAATGCAGAGACAGAGAAGGTTATTTTTGCCGAAGTAAAAACCAGTAAAGAGCCAAGGGAAGGTTATTCTTTCCCTCCTGTGAATCATTCTACCAAATACCTCAAACAATGAGATTTATCAATCCAAAAATCGACTTTGCGTTCAAAAAAATATTCGGATCCAGCGACAGCAAAGACATCCTGATTAATTTTTTAAACGCCATCCTTTATGAAGCACAGCCGATCATCGAAGACTTAGAAATAATCGACTCGCAACCCGAAAATCAAACTCTTGCAACCCAAGATACACACCTAGATGTCAAAGCCACAATTAACGGTGGCAGAATCGCCCTCGTTGAAATTCAAGTGATCAACGTGCCTTCCTTCGGGAACAGAGTTTTGTACAATGCTGCCAAAAGCTACAGCCAGCAATTAACAGGAAAAGAACGCTACGAAAGACTAAAAACAGTAATTTCCTTGAAAATTGCCGACTTTGAAATGTTTGAAAATCAGCCCGACTTTATGTCGCGGTTTGTTTTCCAAGAAAAAGAGCAACAGTTTGAGTCTCCCGATACTGAAATAGAATTAGTATTTATCGAACTGCCAAAATTTAGCAAGGAATTAGCCGAATTAGAAACAACCGCCGACAAATGGATTTACTTTCTAAATAACACCAGCAATTTGGAGACAGTACCAGAAACACTGAGTGCAGTTCCCGAACTTCAGAAAGCTTTGACAATTGCCAACGAGGACAACTTCACTCAGCAAGAATTAAATGAATTGGAGAAGCAAGAACTGTGGATTGAAGACCAGCAGATTGCCATAGATGTAGCAAGAGAACAGGTGACAAAAGCCGCTCAACTTTCGTTAATATTGCGTCAGCTAGTGAAGCGCTTAGGCACAATACAACCGGAAACTGAAAACTGCATCCGTCAATTAGGCGTAGAGGAATTAGAAGCACTAGGAGATGCCGTAATCGATTTCAACAATTCGTCAGATTTAACAGCATGGTTGCAGGCTAATGCGATATAGAATAACATCCTCGCACCGGAATTTTCTCACTCAATATTTACCTTATGAAAATTAGCAAAACAAATTGGAAATATGTTTTTTTGCTGGGCCCCCTCCTCATGGCAGCGGGGGTAACAGCAGCACTTGTATCCGGAGTATGGGACCCCCTGACAGTCGGTTTAGTTATTGCCGGAGCAGTGACGATCGCACTTTGGCTGTTATATTTGAGTTACGAACAAAGCTTTTGGGGGCAGCGTTCCACTCAAGCCAGCACCAACGCCCTGATTGCTACCCTCGCCGTCTTTGTGATTCTCGGAGTAATTAACTTCATAGCCGTTCGCTATCCCGTCCGCATCGACTTAACCGAAAGCCAACAATTTACCCTTGCCCCGCAGACTCAACAAATACTGCGAAACCTGCAACAAACAGTCAAAGTTTGGGTATTTGACCCCATCCAAAACCCCCAAATTAAAGAATTGCTGCAAAATTACAAACGCGAGGGAGGCGAAAAGTTTCAATTCGAGTTTGTAGACCCGCAGGCCCAACCGGGAAAAGCGCGGGAATTTAGCATTACCAGCATCGGAGAAGTTTACCTGCAATCCGGCGACAAAAAACAGGTACTGCAAAAAGGTGGCACTGCTTTTGGTAGCGACCCGAATCAAGGTCTTTCAGAGATAAAACTTACCAATGGCTTAGAAGAAATCCTGAGCACTCGCGTTGCTACAGTTTACTTTTTGCAAGGCAAAGGAGCCCGCCCGCTAAAGGAAGGTCAAGGCGGAATACAGCAAGCTGAAAAAGCTCTCAAAGATAAATACTACAACGCCCAAACACTGAATTTGACCGAACGCAAAGAAGTGCCAGAAGATGCAGATGCTTTAATCGTTCCTGGGCAGGACAAACCGTTTTCTGATACAGAAATTAAAGCACTAAAAGCTTATCTCGATCGCGGCGGCAGTTTATTTTTAATGGTAGACCCGGCAATTAATACGGGATTGGATAAAATGCTGCAAGAATGGGGCGTCAAACTCGACACCCGTTTGGCCATCGATGCTTCGGGCACTGGTCAAAGATTTGGACTCGGCCCCACGGTTCCCACAGTCAGGCGCTACGGCGAACATCCGATTACTCAAAGTTTTGGCAACGGTATTTCATTTTATCCGTTTGCGCGTGCTTTGGAAATCTCGCCAGTAGAAGGGATAGAGGAAAAACCGCTGATTTGGACGAGTCAGGAAAGTTGGGCTGAAAGCGATTTGACGACGAGGAAATTGGAGTTTGATCAGAAGACCGATCGACAAGGCCCGCTATTATTAGGTGTAGCTTTAGTTCGATCGTCTACTGACAGCACTCCCTTAAAGCCCTCACCTTCACCAACACCAACTTCGCCCTCGCCTTCACCCCAAGCATCACCGACAACTTCACCATCACCGACAACTTCACCATCACCGACAACTTCACCATCGCCAACAACTTCACCATCACCGACAACTTCACCATCGCCAACAACTTCACCATCGCCAACAACTTCACCATCACCGACAACTTCACCATCACCGACAACTTCACCATCACCGACAACTTCGCCATCGCCGACAACTTCGCCATCGCCGACAACTTCACCAACAGCTTCCCCAATCAGCTATTCGGTGATTGTCTCGCAAGAAGCTACGCCTCCAGCATTACCGACGACTTCGCCAACACCGACAGCATCTCCCACAGCATCTCCGGAAAGTTCGCCAACACCAACACCCACAGCATCTCCCAGTCCCAAGTCAACTCCTTCTGCGGCTTCAACTCCTAGAAAAACATCGCGAATGGTAGTAATTGGTACATCTCAATTTGTGACTAACGGTTGGTTTGACCAACAACTCAATAGCGACGTGTTTCTCAATTCAGTCAGTTGGTTGAGTAAACCAGACCAGCAAAGCTTTTCTATCAGTCCGAAAAAAGCTACCAACCGCCGCATTAACATGACGACCATCCAAGTAGGATTGCTGGTTTTAGCTTGGCTAATCTGGCCTTTACTAGGACTGGGAATTGGTGGCGCTATCTGGTGGAAGAGAAGATAAGTTAGTTGACAGTTGACAGTTGACAGTTGACTGTTGTCAGTTGACTGTTGTCAGTTCTTATTAATAACAGACTCTCCAATGCCCAATGCCCAATGCCCAATGCCCAATTCGCTGTTACTATGAAATTGCAGAAAAATACATTAGTATTGATAGCCGTCGCGTTGAGCATGACTGGGTTGGTTGCTTTGTTCGAGATGGAAGTGGCTCCGAAACAGGAAGCCGCTAAGGAAGAAAAACAGAAAATTTTTGCTTTTAAGTCCGATCGCGTACAATTCTTTACAGTCAAAACTCCGGAAAAAATATTGACTTTTGAACGAGTTTATGCTACAAAAGGAGGCAAGTCTAACTGGGAAATGAAATTGCCAGTGCAAGCACACGCGAGTCAGGCATCGGTGGATTTCTTGCTAGACAGGTTGGCAACAGGAAAGAGCGATCGCACGATTAATATTACTGCTGCTCAACTGCCCGAATTCGGTCTCGACCAACCCCAAGCTACAGTCACAGTAAAACTGGACAACCAGGAAACTCACCGCCTAGTTTTAGGCAAAACAGACTTTAGCGGCCGCTTCTTGTACGCTCAAGCCAATCCGCCGGAAGCGCCCCCTCAAAATTCCGCCCAAACTTTGCCCGTGCTGCTAGTGCCTTTTGACTTTAAAAATGCCGTCCAGCGACCTTTGTCAGAGTGGAAAAAAGCAGAAGAACCCACAACAGAGAAACCGCAAAAACCCTCTCCCACGCCAAGTCCTGAGAATCAATAGATGGCCCGATCGATCTGAGATTTTGCACGATTCTCAATAAGTCTTTTATGAACAGGCTTTCGGGCCTGTTCCACAAAGAGTGAATTTTTTTGTGGAACAGGCCCGAAAGCCTGTTGCTGAGAATGGTGCGCTCTGGGATAGAATTTAAAGAACAAATCCCAAAACCTGTTACATCCAACATTCCTCGCCTAAAATACAAAAAAGTTTAAGTTTAAACTGTATTAAAATAGCGTGCATTACCCCAGGAACGGGCGACTATGTTTCAGACAGCACTCAACCAAGGTACGACAGCAACGGATACAGCGCTTGACGTTGAACTCCGCAAGGTCTTTAAGGTATTTAACGGCGAAACCGCAGTCCGCGGAGTTGACCTCAGCATTCGCCAAGGAGAATTTTTTAGCATCCTCGGGCCTAGCGGCTGCGGCAAGACTACGACCCTGCGCTTAATCGCTGGGTTCGAGACTCCCTCGGCGGGCGAATTGATGATTCGAGGCCAGTCGATGACCAACACTCCAGCTTACCGCCGTCCGGTAAATACTGTGTTTCAAAGCTACGCTTTGTTCGGACACATGAATGTCTGGGACAATATCGCTTTTGGATTGCGGATAAAAAAGCTGGGGAAAGCGGAAATTGAAGAACGGGTACGGGAAGTTTTGCAATTGGTGAAAATGGAATCTTTCGCCAACAGGTTTCCCGGTCAAATGTCGGGCGGCCAGCAGCAGCGGGTGGCTTTGGCGAGAGCTCTGGTAAATCGACCGGCGGTTTTGCTGCTGGACGAGCCCTTGGGTGCTCTGGATTTGAAGTTGCGGAAGCAGATGCAGTTGGAACTGTCGAATTTGCATCAAGAATTGGGTTTGACTTTTGTGATGGTGACTCATGACCAAGAAGAGGCGATGAGTCTGTCTGACCGGATTGCGGTGATGCACGAGGGGAGGATTGAGCAAATTGGCTCTCCTGAAGAAATTTATGAGTGCCCGCAGACGGCTTTTGTGGCGGATTTTATTGGCGATACAAATTTGTTTTCTGGTACGGTGGAGTCGATCGACCGATCGACTATCACAGTTCGCACATCAGCCAATCTGAAAATAGTCGTTCAGCAGTCGGATATGTGGAGTGGTGTCACAGGCGACTCTGTGGTGGTCAGCGTTCGGCCCGAAAAAGTATATTTGAATCTCTACCAGCCGGAAGTTTCCGTCAACTGTTTTGAAGGGCGGCTCAAAAATACTATGTACATGGGCACGCACGTTCATTACGTGGTTGAGTTGTCGTCGGGCGATAAAATTACGGTTCGCCAGCCAAATACCGGCGGCTCTTTCCCAGACCCGCATACGCCGATTTATGCTTACTGGGGGACTACTGATTGTCTCGCTTTGGGCGATCGAGGATAATGGGGAAACGAAGGAAGTTCGGCAACGGATTCGCTCGACGGATGTAACGGATGTCAAGAAGAAGGAAAAAGGAAGAAGGAAGAGGGGGAGAATGGGAGAATTTCCCCATTACCAATTATTCCTTATTACAAATTCTCAAATCTAAAATCGAATTTCCCAATCCCCAATTCCCCAATCTAAAATCTAAAATCTAAAATCTAAAATCTAAAATCTAACTGTGCCTCCGACTAACTTACCAATTTCGAGGATTTTCCCGGCTAATTCTACACGCCGTCAGTTCCTAAAAAATTCGGCGGCGACAATTTCCGGGTTAGCTGTTTCGAGTTGCGGCTGGCGACTTGCAGACGTACAATCTGCTCCTCGCGTCAAAGGTTCTGCCGACCAACTTTTCATCTATACTTGGGCAGGCTATACCGATAAGGCTTTGCTCGATCGCTTTGCCGAAAAAACCGGCATTCGCGTAGTGGCGGACGTGTTTAGCTCCAACGAAGAGATGCTGGCGAGAGTTCAAGCCGGTGGCGCCCGCGCCTACAGCATCATTTACCCATCTGACTACATGGTGGTTCAAATGACGGAACTCGGGCTGTTAAGCCCATTAGACCACTCGATTTTGGGCGGGCTCGATCGGCTCAAAAAACAGTTCCAAAACCCTGTATATGACCCAGGAAACCGCTACAGTGTGCCTTTGAGTTGGGGAACCACAGGCTTGATTTACAACAGCGAACAACTCAAAGAAGCTCCTGAAGATTGGGACTATTTGTGGCAGCATAAAAAAGAGTTAGCCAAGCGAATGACGCTGGCGAGTGATGTTCGAGAAGTCATGGGAGCTGCGTTGCGGATGCTGGGCTATTCTCTGAATTCTACGAACCAAGACCAAGTGAAACAAGCTTACGAAAAGTTGGTGCAACTCAAACCGGCGATCGCATCTTTTACTACTGATGCTTGGCGGCCTCAAATGCTGACGGGGGATTTGAAGGTAGCTATGTGTTATTCTTCTGATGCTAATGAAGTAATTTCAGATAACGATAAATTGAACTATGTCGTCCCCAAAAGCGGTTCTTCTCTGTGGACTGACACTTTAGTAATTCCTCAAGGTGCTCCCAATCCCGAAGCAGCTTATAAATGGATTAACTTTTTGCTGCAAGCCGATGTCGCTGCTTCTTTAGTAGAGCGGCTCAGTTTTTCAACTCCTTCGGAAGATGCTTTTAGTTTGTTGACGCCGGAAGTCCGCGAAAACGAGATTCTTTTCCCTTCGGAAGATATTTTGAAAAAGTGCGAAGGTGTGGCTCCGGTAGGGAAATTTATGGAAGTGTACGATCGCTACTGGACTCAATTAACCAGCGGCTAATCATCACCTGTAGGGCGGGTTTTCCACGCAATCTCTAATTATAGCCTAATATTTACACACACTCGCCCCCGCACAGCCGATAGCCCGCTCTATCCCTATATCCGCGTTAATCTGCGTTCATCAGCGGTTAAAAAATAAAAAAAAATTGCTCTATGGCTGTTTCAACTAAAACTCCCCCTCCTATTCCTCCCAATTCTTCTTTGAAGGCTGAAACTATTTCCCCGTGGTCTGCTTGGGCTGGGCCACTGGCATTGCTCGGCCCTTCTGGCTTGTTGCTGCTTTTATTATTAGTCATACCAACTTTGGTAATTTTTCAGCTTAGTTTGGTGCCGAATATTAAGCCGGGAGATTTGGTGAATCCTTCGGGAATCGGCAATTACCTGCGAGTGTTTGAGCCGCTGAATTTACAGGTGATGGGTCGATCGCTCTTTTTCGCAACGGGGACTACTATTCTGTGTTTGCTGTTGGGATTTCCCGTCGCTTACTGGATCGCCCTCAATGTCTCGAAAAAGTGGCGGAATTTAACTTTGTTAGGCTTTGTGTTGCCGCTGTGGACTTCTTCGCTGTTGCGATCGTATGCTTGGATTACAATTCTGCGTCCTACGGGGGTTCTCAACTCGCTGCTGGCACTGGTAGGCATTCCTCCTCTGGAATTGCTTAATCAAAGTTCCGCAGTTTTAATCGGCATGGCTTACAGTTATTTGCCTTATATCGTGACCATTCTCTACGCATCTTTGGAAAAGTTAGACCGCCGATTACTAGAAGCATCTCAGGATTTGGGTGCCAATCCAGTGGAAACTTTCTGGAAAGTGACAGTACCTCAGACGATGCCGGGAATTGCGGCGGGTTCTTTGCTAGTATTTATTAGCTGTTTGGGCGATTTTGTCGATCCGGAGTTACTCGGTGGAGCTTCGAGCATGACGGCGGCTCGTTTGATTTACAATCAGTTTTTGGGGGCGACTCAAAATTGGGGGCTGGGTTCGGCTCTGAGTATGGTGTTAATCTTTGTAGTGAGTATCGGAATTGCCCTCTTGCTCAAATATGGCGATCGTAATGCAATTTAGGATGTTGAAGGAAGAAGGAAGAAGCAATAAGGAAGAAAACAATCCTAACCTATTACCAATTACCCATTACCAATTACCGATTACCTAGAAATGGAACAGACCGCCGAAAATCCACAGGAGGAAATACAAGCCGATATGTACTTAAAACCTAAATTTAAGGTTTCTTGGCAGGTAATATTTGCCGTTTTGATGTTTTTTTATATGTACCTGCCCATCCTGGTACTCACATTTTACAGCTTTAACAAATCGCGTTTTAGCGCCGGCTGGGAAGGATTTACTTTAGATTGGTACGTTAAATTATTTAGCGATACGCGGATTTTAGTTGCCCTGAGAAACAGTTTAACAGTGGCTGTTTGTGCAGTTGCAATCTCGGCGGTACTCGGCACTTTGATGGCAGTAGGTTTAGCCCGCTACCGCTTTCCAGGCAAGAGTTTATATCAGGGAGTCTCCTACTTGCCGATTATTATTCCAGATATTGCTACCGCAGTTGCTACTCTGGTATTTTTAGCGGCGCTGGCTATTCCTCTGAGTTTGTGGACAATTGTCGCCGCTCACATTGTGTTTTGTCTGGCTTACATCGCTCTAGCTGTTTCTACTAGATTGGCAGATTTAAACCCGTATTTAGAAGAGGCTGCCTTGGATTTAGGTGCAACGCCTGTGGAGGCTTTTATTCAGGTTTTGCTCCCTCAATTAATACCCGGAATTGTTTCCGGTTGTCTGCTGTCTTTTGTCCTCAGCATGGACGATTTTTTGATTGCGAGTTTTACCGCAGGTAGCGGGACTACAACTCTGCCGATGGAAATTTTTAGCCGGATTCGGACTGGGGTAAAACCTGATATTAATGCTCTGAGCGTGCTGTTGATAGTAGGTTCGGGAGGATTGGCATTTTTAGCGGAATATTTGCGCGGCCGGGGCGAGCAAAAACGGGCTCATTAGTCATAGGTCATAGCTCATTGGTTATTACTCACCAAAAAACCCGGTTTCTTTGAGAAACCGGGTTTCTGAGGCGGTAAGGTACGCAGTTGACATCCTACAGAGGTTCTGCGTCTAGGACTGAATTGCTGCTATTTTGCTGCTGGTAATTTCACTTTACTAGCCAAACCTAGTGCTTCCAAAACTTGAATTGTCATCCAAGTGAAGTCAATTTCCCACCATTTCATACCGTGACGCGCAGAGTATTGAAAAGCGTGGTGGTTGTTGTGCCAGCCTTCGCCGTAAGTCAAAACCGCAACCCACCAACAGTTAGTAGAACTATCGTCGGTTTCGTAAGTGCGGTAGCCAAATTTGTGAGTGGCGCTGTTAACAAACCAAGTGCAGTGATATACCGCAACTAAGCGGACAAAAATTACCCAAACTACAAAAGGCCAGCCTGCTGCTAAGTAAAGCAACACGCCAAAGGCGATTTGAATGGGGAGAAAGTAGTTTTGCAAAAACTGGTAAAAGGGGTCGCTCGAAATGTCTTTTGTGCAGCGAGAAATTTCAGCGTGAGCTGGACCTTTATATAGCATCCAGCCGATGTGACTCCACCAAAAACCCTTTTGGGCATTGTGAGGGTCTAGCGCATTTTGGTCAGAGTGGGTGTGGTGCAATCGGTGCAGCCCAACCCAATCAATTATTCCTCCTTGACAGGCAAGGGCTCCGCAAAATGCTAGAAAGTATTCTACGAATTTTGGTGTCTGAAAACTGCGGTGGGTCAGCATACGATGCCATCCGAG
The DNA here is from genome assembly GCF_036700885.1 of Microcoleus sp. S13_B4. NCBI lineage: Bacteria > Bacillati > Cyanobacteriota > Cyanophyceae > Oscillatoriales > Microcoleaceae > Microcoleus > Microcoleus sp. S13_B4. Next base: position 31,366 of record NZ_JAUBPU010000054.1, on the reverse strand, counting down.
AGTTATTCCCAAACCGCCGGTTATCCAGTGCATGAATACTGTTAAACCAACTGCTGTCCAATTGAAGTTACTGGGTAGCAGTGCGAACAAAGCGCCGATATGAAGGCCTGCTAAACTAATAACGTGCTTCCAATTATATTGAAGTTTTTCTTGCGTTGCAATTGTCATTCTCTTTTTGATTTCTGATGAGATGCCTAGCTAGATTCACGCCTAATAGTTGGGATTGAGCAGTGAACTTTTGTGCTGCACTCTTGCCCAAACTAATAAAGAATCACTGATAGATTTGGGATTAGGATTGAAAAAGATTTACGGTTGTATTTTGAAAATAAAAAATTTGGCTGCCAAACAAAATTTTTTGTTCCCAATTATATTATAACTGATTCTGGTTTTGGTTGGGTCGATCGCACTAGATGATTCGAGCTTACTTCAACCCAACCTATACCGAGCGCAAAAACACGATGAGGCATTGGTCACGAGCCATTAGTCCAGAACTGATGACCGACAACCCATGACTAATTGCCCATGCTATTTTTCTGCTAATTTCACTTTGGTTGCCAAACCCAATGCTTGCAGCAGTTGAATTGTCATCCAGGTGAAGTCGATTTCCCACCATTGGAGACCGTGGCGAGCAGAGTATTGAAAGGCGTGGTGGTTATTGTGCCAGCCTTCGCCGTAGGTGAGGAGGGCAACCCACCAGCAGTTAGTCGATCCATCGCCCGACTCGTAGGTGCGGTAGCCAAATTTGTGGGTAGCGCTGTTAACCAGCCAAGTGCAGTGGAACACCACCACGATCCGCATAAATACGCCCCAAACCACGAAAGACCAGCCGCCTAATAAATAAAGCAACACACCGAAGACAATTTGGATGGGGATAAAATATGCTTGGAGAAACTTGTATACTGGGTCGTCGCCGATGTCTTTAGTAAAGCGGGGGATTTCAACTCTGATCGGGAGATCCGAGAGCATCCAGCCCATGTGGCTCCACCAGAAGCCTTTATTGGAATCGTGGGGATCTGTTTCGGTGTCGGAATGTATGTGGTGTAACCGGTGCATTCCTACCCAGTCGATCGGGCCACCTTCACAGGAAAGAGTACCGCAAATAACTAGAAAATACTCTAGCCATTTCGGTGTTTGAAAACTGCGGTGGGTGACAAGGCGGTGATATCCGAGAGTAATTCCTAAACCACCTGTTACCCAATGCAGGAAAACTGCTAGCCCAACCGCAGACCAGCTAAAATTACCCGGCAGCAAAGCAAATAAAGCACCGATGTGCAGAAAGGCCATAAAGCCTACGACAGGCCAATCAGGAGAAGTTTTTTTGGAAGTTGCAATCGTCATGAATATATTATGTTTACAAACTAGGGGCCGCATCTACGCCATAATGAACAGCGCGCACGCAACTGGTGAGCGAGGTATAGATGAATAGCGTTTCACGGCTACAGGAAGCAGAACAGGCACTCTTTCAGATTTTTTCTGGTATTGACGCGACAGTCAAGCAAAATCTTCAACGAGTCTTAAAAGCTTTTCGCAGCCACCGGGTTGGAGTCCACCATTTTGCAGGGGTTACGGGTTACGGCCACGACGATTTAGGTCGGGAGACTTTGGACGGGTTATTTGCCGAAGTGGTAGGGGCCCAGGCCGCGGCTGTCCGGGTACAGTTTGTTTCGGGTACTCACGCTATCGCCTGTGCTCTTTTTGGCATCCTGCGTCCAGGTGACGAAATGTTGGCAGTGGCTGGTTCTCCCTACGATACTTTAGAAGAAGTGATCGGCTTGCGGGGGCAAGGTCAAGGTTCACTGATTGAGTTTGGCATTAGTTACCGTGAGTTGCCTCTAACTCGGGAAGGAAGTTTGGATTGGCAGGCACTGAGCTCTACTATTTCAGCAAAGACTCGCCTGGTTTTTATCCAGCGCTCTTGCGGCTATTCTTGGCGGTCGAGTTTGTCTATTTCTGAGATAGAAAAAATCGTCACCATAGTCAAACATCAGAATCCTAGCACAATTTGCTTTGTTGATAATTGTTACGGGGAGTTTGTTGAAAATTGTGAACCTACTGCTGTGGGTGCGGATCTGATGGCTGGTTCTTTGATCAAAAATCCGGGGGGTACGATCGTCCCTGCTGGGGGCTACGTTGCTGGCAGGGCGGATTTGGTGGAGGCGGCAACTTGTCGGTTGACGGCACCGGGAATCGGCAGCAGCGGCGGCGCAACTTTTGATTTGAATCGGTTGCTGTTTCAGGGTTTGTTTATGGCTCCGGGTTGTGTGGGGGAGGCGATGAAGGGAAATCATTTGACGGCTTATGTTTTTTATAAGTTGGGTTATCGAGTGAATCCTATGCCTTTGGCTAGAAGACGAGATGTGATTCAGGCGATCGAATTCGGTTCTGCTGATAAGTTAATTGCTTTTTGTCGCGCGGTTCAGCAAAATTCCCCCGTCGGTTCCTATTTAGATCCGGTGCCGGCTCCAATGCACGGGTATGAAAGTCAGTTGGTGATGGCTGGGGGTACTTTTATTGATGGGAGTACGTCGGAGTTTTCGGCTGACGGGCCTCTGCGGGAGCCTTACGTGGCTTTTTGTCAGGGGGGTACTAATTGGACTCATGTATCGATCGCTCTTGAAGCTGCGATCGAGGCTGTGGGTCCAGCTAAGTAAGTTGTAGGGGCGGTGCGGTACGGGGGGTTCCCTGGGTTTGCATGGTGATTTGTGGGGATTTTTTGACCGCACATCCAGGCACATTGACGCTGAGGAACGCAGATTAGAAGAGCTCTCCGGGATCGGCTGCTGGGAGTTTGCTCGCCGGCGCGATCGCCCCGGAACCGGTACACAGGATCGGAGTTAAATTTAATATCACTGTATTTGCGAGTTTACTCGGCATTTTTGAGTGCTTGAATATCGCTTTGCATAATTATGCTGACATTGCGCGAAATCTTGTCTATTTCCCAATCCCACCACCGAATTTCTAATAGTTGTGCAACTTCAGCATCGCTAAAACGCTGTTTGATTGGATGGGCGGGGTTTCCACCCACAACGGTGTAAGCGGGAATGTCTTTTACTACAACGGATTTGGCCGCAATGAGGGCACCGTCGCCGATTTGGACTCCGGGCATAATGAGGGATTCATAGCCGATCCAAACATCATTGCCAATGACGGTATCGCCTTTACTTGGCAGTTCCATTAATAAATTCATCGCTGTTTCCCAACCATTCCCAAAAACCGGAAAAGGATAAGTTGAAATTCCATCTAGTTTGTGATTTGCACCGTTCATAATGAATTTGACGTTGGTCGCGATCCCACAAAATTTACCAATAATTAATCGCTCGTTTCCGTAGTTATAAAGTACATTTTTTTAAAAGTTTTCTGGATCTATTGGATCGTCGTAATATGAGTAATCGCCGACGATAATGTTGGGGGATTTAATAAAGTTTTTGATGAAGCAGACGCGCGGCTGCTCGGTCATCGGATAAGGTCGGTTTGGATCGGGCCCAATTTCTGTCATAAGTTTCAATCCTGATTCGTTAAGCTGCTGGATTGATGTAGTGTTAATTCGAGTGAGGTTTGCTTCTGCTTCATTAACATATAGTAGTAGAGTTTGTCAAGGGATGGACGAGAAATTTTGGGTTGATCGCCCTACCAGAAATCAGACAAAATGGTAAAAGCCAACATCCATAAGGGTTACGAAGCGGTTAAAAATGCCAATTAAGATTAAAGAAGCGATCGCAGTGAGATAATTTATGAGAGTACGAACCTATGAAATCGGTGATACCCAACAAATTGTAAAACTGTTTTACGACACCGTACACGAAGTAAACATCCGCGATTACACAAAAGCACAAGTAGATGCTTGGGCTCCAGCCGATATCGATATTGAAAGTTGGGCTAATAGTTTAAGCAGTAAATTTACTTTCGTAGCAGAAGAGGGTGATAAAATTGCAGGTTTTGGGGAATTAGAACCAAGCGGCCATATCGATCGCTTTTACTGTCATCAAAATGTTCAAAGACAAGGAGTTGGTAGGCTAATTTTAAAACAAATTGAGTCAAAAGCCAAAGAGTTAAGAATTAACAAGTTATTTACCGAAGCCAGCATTACAGCTCGACCTTTTTTTGAAAGCCAGGGATTTATTGTGATTAGAAAACAAGAAGTAGAACGCAGAGGACAAAAATTCATCAACTTTGCGATGGAAAAAAATATATAAACAACGATTTGTGTAAAATTAGATCGAAGAGTTTTACTCAGGAGTTGCGATCGTGACGGAAGCTACAAATGTTCTGGGCGGAAAATTAGAGACTTGCTGCACTTCGCCAATGACGGGCTATTATCGGGACGGCAAATGCAATACAGGTGGTGGCGACTTTGGGGCTCACACTGTTTGTGCTCAACTGACAGAAGAGTTTTTGCGATTTACCAAGTCGAATGGAAATGATTTGAGCACTCCGGTTCCCGAATTTAACTTTCCCGGTTTGAAGGCTGGCGATTGCTGGTGCTTGTGTGCTTCTCGCTGGAAGGAAGCAATGGATGCTGGATGTGCACCGCTTGTGGTGTTGGCCGCGACTCACGCCTTGACTTTGGAATACGTTTCTTTGGATGAATTGAAGCAGCACGCTGCTGATTTGTAGGAGGATGTTGGTGGGCGATCGCCCGATCGCACTTTATATTTGGCAGTTCCCATCGCAACTTACGAATCTTTTTTCAGTGGGGAGTTACCTCAAGCGTCGGTTCGACAACACCAAGTCAAGCTTATTGTGTATAACCCTGTTCAGGAGGCAATAGTCAAATGGCTCGACTAGAGCATTACCGTCAGTGCATTCAAAAACTCCTAATTGAAGGCAGCAAAATAGCACCAATTAACGGGGAAATTCAGGTGCAAATATTGGGGCGTCGGGAAACATAGGGACTCCCAAACGAATATCTATCGGGGTTTCAGTTGGTGCTTCCCACTTACAGATAGACTCTGGCTTAAGAGGGCAAGTTTTGGGAGCGATCGGATTTCCGCTGAGGCTGAACCAAATTAGGTTAGTCAACGAGTTTAAGAGTTTGATGTCGCTGATTTGATTGTTGTCGAGGGAAAGCTCCATCAGGTTAGTCATGGATTCTAGTGGTTTGATGTCCCTGATTTGATTGTCCCTCAGATCGAGCGAAGTCAGGTTAGTCGATGCTAGCGGTTTAATGTCTCTGATTTGATTGTTTTTGAGGTCGAGCCAAATCAGGTTAGTCAAGGATGCTAGCGGTTTGATGTCGCTGATTTGATTGTCCCTGAGGTCGAGCCGGTTCAGGTTAGTCAAGGATGCTAGCGGTTTGATGTCGCTGACTTGATTGTTGTTGATGACGAGCCGGTTCAGGTTAGTCAAGGATGCTAGCGGTTTGATATCGCTAATTTCATTTTTGTCGAGGTCGAGCCAATTCAGGTTAGTCAAAGATGCTAGCGGTTTGATGTCGCTGACTTGATTGTCGAGGAGGAAGAGCCGTGTCAGGTTAGTCAAAGATGCTAGCGGTTTGATGTCGCTGACTTGATTTTCAATGAGGACGAGCTCAGTCAGGTTAGTCAAGGACGCCACCGGTTTGATGTCGTTGATTCGATTGTTGCTGAGACTGAGTGTTGTGAGACTAGAAAGTTGGCGATTGGCCGCATCGCACTCCGTAGTCCCTGCTTTCTCCAAAAGCACCTCAACAGTATGTTTAGCTTCAGGACTCAAATCAGCTTTTTGACGACACCAATCGGCAAATGTTCCTCTACTGTTTCCAGATCGCACTTCTGCGGCTTTCGCAGACAGTCCACTTCCAGATAATGCTAGGATCGCACAACAAGCAAGTGCGATCGACTTTGGTAAATTCATGTGTTTCTGTGCAACTATGAGTGTCATAATCTTGTACCTCTAATTTTCCCCACTGTATAAAACAAAGACACTGCCTTACCGTGGTCCTGCAAAACATCTCTTACAAACTCTCTGAATCACCTCACTCAGGCAACTTATACTAATTTTTAGGTCGTCATTTTGTCTGATATTCTATGCCGATCGAGAATCTTTCCCCGCTGGGCACCCCACACAACTAATTAATATCAACTCCCACCAAATCTGCCACAACTTTCTCCAATCCAGCTATTACCTTCGTCGTCCGTTCCCAATCAACCTTATCAGGTGTATCTTGCGCCGTGTGATAGTAAGGATAGCGATAGGGAGCAGTATCTGTCACCATCAGCCCTGGATAACCATGTTGCCAAAAAGACCATTGATCTGACCAACCCACACCAGGAATGCCACCCGGAATTGCAGCACCTTCCGAGGGAAATTCAGCATGGCGGCGGAAAGATGCGATCGCCTCTCTAACCAGTTTACTTGAGGATGTATTGCCAATAAATCCGATAAAATTTCCCGATGTAGGATAAAAAAGGTTTAATGGTGCTGGATATTTCTGACTGTTTTGGGCATCTGAGTAATAACCAATTGTTTCTAAACTGAGCATCGAAACAATTTTTTCATTACGCTCCCTGCATCTTTTCGCATAAACCAAACTCCCCATATCAGCAGTCCAGAAAAAAGGCGGTTCCTCATTCACAAACTCAACAAAACGCACAGTTTTTTCAGGCTTTTTACCTGCAAACATTCTCGCTAAAGCCAGAACTCCTGCCGCCCCAGTTGCGTTATCATTTGCCCCTGGACTCCCCACCACAGAATCATAATGTGCCCCAATTACAACTATTTCATCTGCCTTTTTTCCCCCTGGAATCTCCACTTCTATGTTATAATAAAATTTATCCTCAATTTTATATTCTTGTCGTTCAACTTTATAGCCAGCAGTTTGAAATGATGCTTCGAGAAAGTCAGCAGCTTCTCCAAGTTTTTGATATTGTATAAAGTTGCGCTCTCCGATTTCACCCGAGAGCTTTTCCACATCGCGCTGTAAAGCATCTCTGAGCGAGATTTCCTGTGCTGTTAAAGGGGGAACTTTCCCGCTGTAGCTTTTCCCTGGCATTGCAATCATACTCAACCATATCCCACTAATTAGAGTAATTAAGATCGTACTAAGGATAGCCAGTCTAGTTAACGTTCCGCGATTCCATAATTCGATTTTTCCCAGGTGCATTTGTTTTCTATATTTGGCTATGCTTGAGTAGTAGGGTGCGTCAGTTAGCGTTATTTTTTCAATAATCCAACACCTTTTGACTGACGCACCCTACAAGTTTACACATCTGGTAACTTATACTGCCCCACAATCCGCTTAGCATATTCCGGCACATGAGCCTCTAATTTCTCCGGGTAATTCCGCTTCACGTACAGATAATTCCTAGTGAAATGAGAATCAATGGAAAACCGAGCATATTCCAAACCCTTCGGCCCAATTCTCTCAATAAAAACTCCCATTAACTTCGCCGCCCACATCGGCAAAGTCACTCCTTTTTCATAAGCCGGAATGCTTTGCTGAACCGCTTCTTTTCTGTTTCCCTGAGACATTACGGGCTGAGTATTTAACTGATCCGTTACCAAATCTAACATCTCTTGGCCGGTGTCATTTCGCACTACAATCCACTGCCAGCCAAAGGGTGCGCCCATGTAGCCCACAACTAAATCAGCTAAAGAATTGACATAATCAAAACAGCTCAAACAAGAAGGAGCAAAAACATCTTTCAATTCCTTAGTATTCAGCCCGAAAAACGGCACTTTTTCTTCCGAACCATCTTCGTGTTTGAAGTGAACGTTAAAGTCTTGCATAAACTCGTAAGAAACCACCGTTTCAGGAGAGCGGCTAGTTGTGTCTAGGAATTTCTGCAAGCCTGCACGGCTGACATTATCTACGCACGGAGTTCCCAAAACGTAGAGCTTTTCTAAACCGAGTTTTTTCTCGACTGTTCGCAAAGCTTGAATTTGACAGCCGACGCCAATTACTAACAGCCGCTTCATCCCAGATTCTTCGATTTGTTCTAATACGGAAAGATTGGGAGAGAGAGTGGGTTTGTTGACTTTGGCTGCGAGAATCTCTTCACGATTTCTAGCAATAATCGGCATCGGTTGAAAGCGGTCTGCTTCGGTATTTTGGACGCAAACAACGCCTTCTACAATTCCTTTTTCGAGCATTTCAATCGCAATTGTGCTGACGATCCCCGTCCACTGAGCACCCTCAATTGGCTCTTTTTTCCGAGCCGCCATCATGTTTTGACTGACTCCGAAATACCAATCGTCGGGATTGTCGAGATTGCGCGATCGCCCGTGAATCTCTTCTTCTAATTCCGCGATATGCTGTGTTAAGAAAGCACAAGATTCCTTGACATAATGAATGTAATATGTATCGCACAAACCGCACTCGCTGCAAAGTTCTTTAGCGGGGCGGCGGCTACCGGGTTTGAGGGCCTTGGATTTTTGGTGCTTAGTAGAATCTGTTGCGGTCATCTAAATTACTTATTTTATGCAGATATGGCTTTAGTTAGGATATCACAGCAATTTCCGTTGATTTACCTGCTTTATTCTTTCTTTCAGTCCTCCCAGGCGGACGCAAGCTTGTGCGGGAGCAAATTCGGTTCGCCCGAAATTGGCGGTTTTCAAAGCTTAAAAAATATTAGTCAGGGCTTACCTAGGTTGCGCTAAAAACCCGGTTTCTTGCTAAATACCTCACTGTTAAACCTAAGAGTTATGGTAACAACCGGGTTTCTTTGTGTAGTTTTGGTAAAAAAACTCGGTTTCAGAGCATCGCCGTGCGTCTAGGAGTGTTTGTGTAAGTCCTATTAGTATCAATCCGGATCTAGCGGGCGATCACGGGAATACATAGCCAAATAAAGCTATAAAAAAATGGTAAAAATATTTGTGACAACAGCCCTCGCTGGCATCATGATGAATCTCGCAATTTCGAGCTTTGGATTTGCTGCTTTAATTCGCCCTGTTCCCGCTATGAATCAAACTGTTGCGACTCTAGAAAGAATGCTCAGCGCGACACAAAAGCCGGCGGCGCTGAACTATTCGCGCCTGGGGATTGGCGGCGTGCGGTTGGGGATGTCTGTAGAAGAGGCAAAACGTAAGTTGGGAAAACCGCAGCGCGAGGAAACTAAATCTGCTGGATCTGGGCTCGCTGGCAAGATTCGTACGCTAACCTACCCAAGATTGACCGTAGCAGCATGGGAGGGAAAAGTTTATTTAATTTCTACTACCAATCCCAAGTTTCTGACAATTGATGGTGTGAAGCTAGGAGATAACAGCCAAAAAGTCGTTAAAACTTACGGTTACGGGTCGCAATCTGTGCAGGGTGGAGTGACTCGGTTGACTTACAGCAATGACCAAAAGGCTTCTAATTTGATTGTGGAAATTAAGGGCGATCGCGTGCAAAAAATTATTGTGAGCACGCAGCTCAACTGAAATATTAAACCACAGTGCAAAAGTCCGGGTTCACAAGTTTGTAATAAGGACTTTATTCCTTATTTATGAGGATTTTTAGCCTTTCTGTGAGTTGACTGGAGGGCTTTTTCCTCATGTGCGATCGCCCGCGTCTCCTTAATCCTCTTCATCATCATCCGACAATATTGCCATTTCCTCAGCAATTAGTGTCTGAAAATCCTCTCCGCAGTGAACGTTCAGATGAATTGCAGCACTCAGGAAGTCTGCTAGAATTTCAGCTTTTTGTCGATCGCTCAAATCAGATAACTGAAGCTGATGGATTAAAGTAATCACATTTTGACATTCAGTACCCAATTCATCAATTAACGTACTCAGCGTAGAATTTGTTACAGAAATTGTCCGATTTCTAAATTCCATCTTTAGTTACCCACTTCTTAGTCTGCGGAGGCAGACTTTGTTTGTGTAGTAGCGGTTTCAACCGCCGAGTAATCTTCGTTTGTGTAATAGCAGTTTCAACCGCCGAATTCAGATTTAGTCTCACACCCATAAAAAAAGTAGAGACGCGATCGATCGCATCTCTACAGTAATTCTAAATAAGGTGCACATTGTGCACCCTACCAATTAGCGGTTCTGGGGAACAGGAGCAGTCGGTGCTCCAGAAAAAGTCGCCTCACCAGTCTTAGCCCGCTTTTTGATCAAGATTGGCTTGACGCTGTTTTCTCCACCAATCGGGGGATCTTCTTGTTGAGCGTAATCCGCGCCCATCCAAGCAGGACGGCTTTGATCGAAAGCCATTTGCAAAGCAGCAGCGGCGATCGCGTGGGAGTCGTACTCCTCGGATAACTGAGACACCAGAGGCAAGAAAGATGCCATGCGTTCGCCAGCCAAAGCTTCACGAACTTTACCCTGCATCTTTTCCAACTGACGAGCTTCAATTTGCGCCCGTGTCGGAATGTTTCGCACCGTCAAGCTCGATCGCACGTGGCGTTCAATCAAGCGCAGTTTGCGGCGATCGACCGGTTGAATCAGCGTAATCGCCGTTCCTTCGCGACCAGCCCGGCCCGTGCGTCCGATCCGGTGAACGTAACTTTCCACACTGTCGGGCAAATCGTAGTTAATCACGTGAGTCAAGTGATCCACGTCCAAACCCCGCGCCGCAATATCAGTCGCCACTACCCAGCGCACCTGACATTGGCGGAAGCGATGCAACAAACGTTCCCGTTGTGCCTGATTCAAATTACCGTGATACTCGTCAACGCTGTGACCTGCAGCTTGCAGTTGGCTGGTGAGTTCTGCCGCCGACTGCCGCGTCCGCACAAAAATCAGTGCAGATTCGGGGTCTTCCATTTCTAAAATTGGCTGTAGGGCTCTTGCCTTCGACCAGCCGCGGGGAATCATGTACACGCCTTGGCTGATGCGCTTCGGCGTTGCTTTTGGCTGTTCTACGGTGACGTTGACTGGGTTACGCAAATGCCGCGCTACCAATTTCCGAATGGAAGCTTCCATCGTCGCCGAGAAAAATGCCGTTTGACGTTCTTTTGGTGCAGCATCCAAGATTTTTTCCACATCTTGAATAAAGCCCATGCTCAGCATTTCGTCAGCTTCATCCAAAACTAGCCATTTTACCTTGTCTAGTTTCAGGCTGCCGCGGCTCAGCATATCCAATATGCGTCCGGGTGTACCAACAACGATGTGAACGCCGCGTTTCAAACGCTGCATTTGGCGATCGATCGATTGACCGCCGTACACTGTCAGAACTTGCAGAGAGCGACCCACTTTTACCGGGCCGTCGCTGCTGATGCCGCTCAAATCACGGATGGCTTCAGTTACTTGCATCGCCAATTCGCGAGTCGGCGTCAGCACCAGTGCTTGCACCGCAGTCACATCTAAATCAATCCGCTCCAAGATGGGCAACGAGAATGCTGCCGTTTTGCCTGTCCCTGTTTGGGCTTGACCTACAACGTCGCGACCTGCTAACAGGTGCGGAATTGCTTGTACTTGGATGGGAGTAGGTTCTGTAAAGCCTAGTGTTTCCAGATGGAGAACGAGTTCTTCCGAAAGACCTAAGCCTTCAAACAATAAATTCATTAATGCTCCTAATAACGAGTCTTAGCCTTCTAAGTTGCCCAACTCGGATGCGGATTTCTGCTCTAGGGCAGGAACTCATAAGAGTTCTTTATGGTGCTGCGCCTGCGCGCACCTTCTTAAATAGCAATCGAGTATAGGGCAGCTCCGTCGATGGTGACTAAATTTACCAATTCGACAGCCGTCTTTGATTTTGTGACATCACCGATACCAACCGCCAGGGGTCGGGTTATAGGCTTCCAACATTCTTAAAACAGGACATTGGACTTCCTTTGAGGTACTTGCAAGCTTTCCCTCTAGGGCATTTTATAGTGAGGATCATGACCAGCCCCACTTCACTACATAGTAGTAACAGGTTGTTTGGTTCAGGCGCTATCCCGCAATCCGTCGCCTGCGGGATTGAGCAGGGGATGGGGCGACCGTTACCGCCTATCCATCTCAACACTCTTTCGGGATACCGTTGTGGTGTAGGGCGGACGGCGAAGCAATCTCAAATTATCCCCGCTTATTTCTGGCTTGTTATCATCATAACTCTTTACATTCAGAAACAAAACATTAAATTCGTTAAAATTTTCCGATGTTCTGTAGAGATTACCGCACCCCGACGGGGAGCGTCGATTGCCAGATAGGGGTTAAAAAAGTTTAGAACCCCTTTGCTACATATCTTTGCACAATTGTGTACTAACCGTTACTTTTGTTGCACAATCCGCTAATCATTTTTGGCTGGTGTCCGGTTTTTGTTCGCCGCACCGTCTCAGGCGACAGTTCCAGCAACACTTACACTTGACCGTAGAGGTCGTAGACATCTGCACCAGTAATTTTCACAGATACGATTGAACCCAGCCGCGCTTCTCCTGTGACATAGACGAGTCCATCTACTTCTGGGGAAAACCGAGCGGATCTACCAATCAACTCGCCTGTCTCTGGTTGTTCTTGTTCTATCAGGACATCAACTACCTGACCGACAGACTCTTGATTCTTCTTCAATGATATAGGTTGTTGTGCCGCCATTACCGAATTGCGCCGCATTTCCATTATTTCTGCAGGTATTTGCTGGGGCAAGCTGAAGGCTGGGGTTCCTTCTTCTGGCGAAAATACAAAAACTCCTACGTGATCGAATTCGTGGCGCTTGACAAATTCCAGCAAGTGTGCTGCGTGTTCGTCGGTTTCACCGGGGAAGCCGACAATAAAAGTTGTCCGCATCACGGCGCCGGGAAGTGCTGCTTTAAGCCGATCGACTATAGCATCATTAATCCCAGCTTGAAAAGGTCGATTCATCGCCCGCAGAATTTCCGGGTGCGAGTGTTGCAGAGGTAAATCCAAATACGGCAAAACGTTGGGTGTTTCGCCGATTGCTGCGACAACTTGCGGAGTCAAACCTGTAGGATAGGCGTAGTGCATCCGAATCCAAGGTACATCTACTTCACCCAAAGCGCGAAGTAGTTCGGCTAGTTTCGGTTCGCCATAAATATCTTTGCCGTAGTTGGTGGTAATTTGAGAAATTAAAATAATTTCTTTTACCCCTTCGGAGGCTAATTGCTTAGCTTCGGCGACAATAGACTCGATCGTCCGCGATCTTTGATTTCCGCGCAAGTGCGGGATAATGCAAAATGCACAGCGATAGTCGCAGCCTTCTGCTATTCGCAGATAAGCGACACCTTCCGATGTCGTGCGGTAGCGGGGAGTAGTTTCGTCAGCGATGTAAGTAGGTTCTGAAGAGACGAGGGAAACTCGATCGCCCTTTTCCACCTGCTGCATAACATTGACGATTTTATGATAGTCGCCCGTGCCGACAATTGCTACTGCTTCCGGCAATTCGTCCAGCAATTCCTGCTGAAAATGCTGTGCCATGCAGCCGGTGATGACTACTTTTTTATTAGCTTCTGCCAATTCTACCAAGGTGCGGACCGACTCTTCTCGCGCAGCTTGGATAAAACTACAAGTATTGACTACAACATAATCGGCTAATTCTTCATTAGAATCGACTTGATAGCCCGCTTGAGCCAGCAAGCCAATCATGTGTTCGGTATCGATGCGATTTTTTTCGCAGCCGAGGTGAGTAAATGCGATCGTTGGCTTCGTTGCCATGCAGTAATAGTTAGTGTTGCGCTATTTCTAAGAACATTTTATGATATCACACTCACTGCCAATTGGCAAGATATTGGTCTAATTGGTCGATCTGCCCAGAGTGTCATTTTTACCTTGGGGGCGGGCATAATCACCACCCCACAAGAGTCTTAAGATTTTTCTAGATGCAAATCTTGATGCTTTTTAGCTTAAAAAATACTGCTAGCCGAACTTACGAGGGGATTTGATCCGACGATACATCAGGGGCGATCGCCAGATTTGCTTCACCCGAAAGCACTTGAGCAGCAGACCCAGTAGTTAATCGACGATCGTAAGACTGTGTTCCCAAACCCTTAACTTGGCGCATCAAAGTGCCCATTTCCAAAGCACTCATCGCATAATTCCAGCCCAAATTGCTTTTAATTCCAGCCCTTTCCAAAGCTTGCTGCATCGTGTCAGTCGTCACCACCCCAAAAATCACCGGCACCCCTGTTTGAAAAGCAGCAGCAGCAATTCCCTTAGCAACCTCACCAGCCACAAAATCGAAATGAGGAGTTTGGCCCCGAATTACCGCACCCAGACAAATTACCGCATCGTAGCGGTGAGAAAGAGCAGCTTGGCGCGCCACCAAAGGAATCTCAAAACTTCCCGGAACCCAAAAAAAGTCCACCTGAGAGCCATGAGGATTAATATCAACCCCGTGGCGTTTCAAACAATCTTGACATCCCTCCAAAAGTTTGTTAACCACCAAATCGTTGAAACGACCGATAACAATAGCAAATCGCAAAGATTCGGTGTGAGTAAAAGTTCCCTCGAAAACAGTCATAGTGCTCTAGTTTAGATTTTAGGTTTTAGATTTTAGATTTTTGTTTGTGAGAAGGCAAAAGTCAGAAAGCAGCAGCATCTCATCTGAATCTCAAGTGCAAAAACTACAGAGTCGCGCGGTCTGGAAAATTCCTAGCTTCTGCCGAATGCCTTTCAATCGCTGGTGAATGCCTTCATCCTTCTATCTTTTACCTTCTTTATTAGATAGACTTGGGTGAAATTAAACGACTAAAAAGTTCAATACACCCACTGCAATAACCAGCAGAAACCAGAGACCCGACCCGACATAAATCAGGGATTTAGACTGATTCCAGTTTTGGGGAGAGGCATAAGCAACTGGCACGCCAACGACCATCACAAAAGACAGCAGTACCAGACCCAGTAAAACCACTTGAAACAGAATTGATAACATCTTTTCTCCTTTCGATATAACCGTGCGTTGATCAGAAATAGTTTCCCAGAACCGAAAAAAATCTTCCAAATTCTAGTTTTTGACAGTTTCCCGATAGTCTATCGAGAGATTGTCGGTTGATTGATACGAAAGAACCCGTGCAAATTCGGGCGTTGCGCGAACAGGCGTCAGCGGCTCTTGAGATTTCGATCAATTTTATCATTGTTCGCTACATGACAGAAAACTGGAAAGGTTAAGTTAAAGCCCGATCGACACATCCGGTTTCAGAGGGCGAGAAATTGCTACTGTTTGAGTTAGAGATGCGGGATTTTCGGCTATGGACTTAGTTTTGTGCCACACAACAGCAGATTTTGACGCCTTGGGGGCGGCGGTGGGACTTTGCGTGCTGCGCCCCGGTAGCAGGATCGTATTGACGGGCGGGTGTCACCCGACAGTGCGGGATTTTTTGGCGCTACACCGCGACGAGTACCCGCTCATTGAACGTCGATCGGTCAATCCGCAACAAATTCGATCGATTACTATAGTTGATGCCTCCCAGCGCGATCGCTTGGGAAAAGCCGCCGAGTGGCTGGATTTGCCACACCTCAACGAAATAGCGATTTTCGACCATCACCTACAGGCCGATTTAGACATCCCCGCTACTTTTACCCAAATCGAAGCAGTCGGAGCCAGCACGACATTAATTGTCGAAAAGCTGAAAAATCAAGCAGAAAACAGCGACACACCATTCCGCCTGCTGCCTTCGGAAGCAACAGTAATGGCCCTCGGCATCCACGTCGATACAGGTTCCCTCACCTTTGAGGGCGCAACTGCGCGAGATGCCATAGCTTTGGCCTGGTTGATGGAACAAGGAGCGAGTTTGGGGGTAATCGCTGAATATGTAGAACCCGGTTTGTCTCCTCAATTGCAAGATTTACTGAGAGAAGCGCTGAATAATTTGCGATCAGAAACTTTGCACGGTTACAGCGTAGCCTGGGTGCTGCTATCTACTGAAGCTTACGTTCCGGGACTTTCTTCGCTGGCTTCTCGCTTGCTCGATTTAACTGAAACCGATGCTCTGCTGTTAGGTAATGTTTATAAATTTGGCGAAAACGAAAACAACCGCAACATCGCTCCCGAATCGCCAGTTTCCAATCGATTAACTATTATCGGTCGATCGCGCATTGAAGGCACAAACCTCAGCGAATTGTTCAAACCCTTCGGCGGCGGAGGCCACGCCCGCGCTGCTTCCCTCGCCACCCGCGATGTTGACCCCCTGCTGACTTTAAATCAGTTAGCTGACGAACTCAAATCTCAAATTCCCCACCCTCCGACAGCGCGCGAGTTAATGTCGTCTCCAGTGCGGAGTATTCGCCCGGAAACTTCGGTGGGGGAAGCTCACCGTATCCTCCTACGTTACGGACATTCGGGGCTTTCTGTGGTCGATGCGGGCGATCGACTGGCTGGCATTATCTCGCGCCGCGACATAGACATTGCGCTGCACCACGGTTTCAGCCACGCCCCCGTCAAGGGTTACATGAGTCCGCAGTTAAAAACGATCGCCCCAGATACCTTGCTGCCGGAAATTGAATCTTTAATGGTGACATACGATATCGGGCGCTTGCCAGTATTGGAAAACGGTCAACTGGTGGGAATTGTTACCCGGACTGATGTGTTGCGGGAATTGCACCAGCAAAAAGCGCGAGACAGGGGAAGCAATGCAGAATTGTCTTATTGTGTCATGCCCGAATCGGTTGAGCAGTTGTTGCGATCGCGTATAAGTGCCGAATTGTGGCAATTATTGTCGATCGCGGCCAATATTGCCCAAAACCGCGGCTGGCAACTTTATATTGTGGGTGGAGCAGTCCGGGATTTACTCTTAGCCACGGATAATACACTGGCGCTAACAGATATCGATTTGGTGGTGGATGGAAAGTGCGGTTCCGACGATTCCGGTGCTGGTGTCGAGTTAGCTTCCTCGCTGCAAAAACTTTACCCCGACTCGCGTTTGGACGTTCACGGTCAATTTCAAACCGCCGCGCTTTTGTGGCACAAAGACTCTGCTTTCGGCTCGCTGTGGGTGGATATCGCTACGGCTCGCACTGAATTTTATCCTTATCCGGCTGCAAATCCTGAAGTTGAAGCGAGTTCAATTCGCCAAGATTTGTACCGCAGGGATTTTACAATTAATGCGCTGGCTGTGCGGTTGGGTGCTCCTCGCAGTGGCGAATTGTTAGATTTCTTCTGCGGTTTGCTGGATTTGGAATCGAAGCAAATTCGAGTTTTGCACGCCAACAGTTTTATCGAAGATCCGACGCGAATTTATCGCGCTGTGCGGTTTGCGGTGCGGTTGGGATTTGAAATTGAGCCGCAGACGGAAGGATACATCCGCAACGCTTTGGCTAGCGGGATTTATTACCGAATTCAGGGGGAAAACGGCCGAGCTCCGGCTTTGGAAACTCGGCTCAAAAGCGAATTGAAATACATTTTGCAAGCTCCTTACTGGAAAGTTGCTTTGCAAATGCTGGGAGATTTGCAGGCTTTGCGCTGCATTCATCCTAGTTTGGAGTTGGATCGGGAGTTGTGGCGGCAACTGCGTTTGCTCGATCGGTGTTTGCAAGGAAGGAAGAAGGAAGAAGGAAGAAGGAAGAAGGAAGAAGGAAGTTCGGCAACGGATTCTGTAACGGATGTAACGGATGTCAGGAAGAAGGAAGAAGGAAGAAGGAAGAAGGAAGAAGGAAGAGACAATTCCCTATCTCCCATTCCCCATTCCCCATTCCCCATTCCCCATTCCCCATTTCCCATTATCAATATTCCCGATTGGCAGATGCGGCTGGAAGTTTTGATAGCTTATTTAGCACCGGAATATCGCGGCAAGGTGGCTGCAAATCTTCAGTTACCTGCTGACAGCATTAAACGGCTGGAAGTTTTGGAAGCCGGAAAGAACCAGTTAGCAGAGAATTTGCCTAAATGCGAGTTGCCGAGTCAATTGGTGTTGCTGTTGAGGAATTATGAATTGCCGGTGTTAATTGCGATCGCCCTACAAAGTCCGCGAAGTGCACGCCGCCAAATCTGGGAATATCTCACCAGGTGGGCGAATGTTGAGCCCCCTTTAAATGGCAACGATTTGAAGGCTTTGGGTTATAAGCCGGGGCCTGGGTTTAAACGAATGTTGGATGATTTGTTGGCGGCGAAGTTGGATGGCGATTTTGGCGATCGGGCTGCTGCTATCTCTTTCTTAGCACAACGTTATCCTCAAACTTAGTAAGGTGCGTCACCAGCGCGTTATTTATTATATAATAGATTAGCTAATTGGTGACGCGCTCTACTAAAATTGAAGTTTTCAATCCTAAACAGGCTAACCAGGCGATCCTACATTATTGATATTTCGAGAATTAAGGTGAAGAAACATCACGCTCCTGCTTTAATCGCAATTGTCCTTTACAAAACATTTGTGGCTTCCCTCTTGACAGTAACTTCGATTGCTTTGATTTTTGCATTGAAAAATCATCAAATTTTAGAAGATTTTTCGCAATCTTATTTGTTAGAAAGAAAACTAAACATCATTGAATTTATCTTAGAAAAGCTTCTAATTCTCAACCCTAAAAACTTACTGTTTAGCGGAATTGCAGCAGCAATTTATGCAATTCTAACGGCTGTTGAAGCCGTTGGTTTGTGGTACGAAAAAAACTGGGCGACAATCTTAGTTTTAGTGCTGGTAAGCATTAGTATACCCCCTGAAATATATGAATTAGTTCACGGGATCACGGTACTTAAGTTAGCGGTATTTATCACAAATGTAGCCATTTTATGGTATTTGCTCTACCATTGGCCGAAGCATGGTAAAGGAGCTTAAAGTTTTGATTATTCATAGGAAACTCACTTGATTTTATCAATGTCAGCATTTTCCATTTTCATTTCATAAAACGGCTGATCAGTCAAATAAAAACCTCAATCTTTACAAAAGTTTTCTGATTGTAAAGATTCGATAAAGCGGCGAGGGGTTATACCCCTTGTGAGTTATAGTGACATATATATAGATGCACCCTGATGGCTTTCCCGTTCCACAAGAGCGGGATTTTTATTGGAAAAATATTGTATTAAGTTTTAAGACACCTGGTAGAGATAGAATTGGTGGAAAATTTCAATAAAACGATCGCCCGATGCAAAAATAGCACAGCTAAAGCAAAAACAAGGGTTTGGAGTGATCGAACATCCGCCCTAACTCTGCGAAATAACCCAAAGGCGTTAGCATAGTTTGGGAAACGGCATCAACTGAAGATGAACTTAGCATCAGCAACAGCCCTGCAACAGGGCGAAGACACCATTGCGACTTTAGGCAGATAAGGGTTCGGCATCACTGACCGAGCTATCCACATTCATTTAAACAGAGATGTTGCACCATTTTCAATGCCAAAGATAAGCTGTTGTGCATTTAAATTGTGTGTTGAAGGCGGGCTTTCCTACCAACAGCACAATAGCGAAAGTTTATTTGACCATGCAATTTAAAGACGGATTAGCTTAATATCTAAAATTAATAGTTGATTTTGCTCTAATTTGTGAAGTCTTAGGGAGCAATAATATTTCACTCATAATATTAGGTCAATTTTCTGGAATCCCAACTGATGATGCTTAGTTACACAAACTTTTAAGTTTTTTTTACAAAGTCTTGTCTCCGACAATCAACCCTCTTTGTCACTTAAGGAGTGTATTTGCTAGTTGGGGCTAACGAATGTGAGTTATAAAACACTTAAAAACCCGGTTTCTTCAAGAAGAAATCGGGTTTTTGAAATCGATAGTGAAGCGCGATTTTCTGTCTAAACTATTCGGAAAATAAAAGGGTAGCGGTAAGGTTGGTTAGGATTTTGCAAAATGTGGAGGATAGCCATTATTGTCAGTCCCCAGTGCAGCAGATAACCGAGGGGCACTAGGATAAACCCAGCAAGACCGAAAGTGACGACAGTTAACGCCACAATTACGGCGCTGTACACCCATACATTAAGGTGAAAATTGATCGCTTCTGTGGCATTTTCTTTGACAACGGGGTCATCTGATACTAACAATACAGCGATCGGCGCTCCGATCGAGAACAGTAACGTGCTGAAAAAAATCGCCCCGTGGCACACCAGTGATAGCAGCTTTCGCTTGTCCGAGTCGTACATATTACTTTTCTTCCTTGACTTTATTGATAATTTTACCTTTAATAGCAACTGTAGCACAGGCTATAATGGCGATCGGGTGATGATTCCCCTACCTAATTTGTGATGACAACTGAACTCGAAACTGAACTGCTAACTGCTGTTGAGCGCCGGCGCAACTTTGCTATTATCTCGCACCCTGACGCGGGAAAAACTACTTTGACAGAAAAGCTGCTGCTGTACGGAGGTGCAATTCACGAAGCAGGTTCTGTGAAAGCGCGGCGGGCTCAGCGACACGCTACCTCTGACTGGATGGCGATGGAACAGCAGCGGGGAATTTCTATTACTTCTACTGTTTTGCAGTTTGAGTATAAAAAATATCACATTAATCTGCTCGATACTCCGGGACACCAAGATTTTAGCGAAGATACTTATCGAACTCTGGCGGCGGCTGACAATGCGGTGATGCTTGAGGATGCTGCTAAGGGTTTGGAACCGCAAACTCGGAAGTTATTTGAAGTTTGTAAGCTGCGAAGTTTGCCTATTTTTACTTTCTTTAATAAGCTCGATCGCCCTAGCAGAGAACCTTTGGATTTGTTGGACGAAATTGAGAAGGAATTGGGGTTGCAGACTTATCCGGTAAATTGGCCGATCGGTACGGGCGATCGCTTTAAAGGTGTTTTCGATCGCAGGGCGCGCAAAATTCACTTATTCGAGCGGGCTAAACACGGTTCTCGCGCTGCTGTTGATACCGTCATTGAATTGGGCGATCCGCGCATTGAAGATTTGTTGGAACAAGACCTTTACTATCAGCTCAAAGAAGAGTTAGAACTGCTTGATGAGTTGGGAACTGAACTCGATTTAGACTTGGTTCGGGCTGGCAAAATGACTCCTGTTTTCTTTGGCAGCGCGATGAGCAATTTTGGGGTCGAACTGTTTTTAGATGCGTTTTTAGATTACGCGATGAAGCCGATCGCCCGCAAGAGCAGCGCCGGAGATTTGCCGCCAACTTATGAAGATTTTACCGGGTTTGTGTTTAAATTGCAAGCGAATATGGACCCGAGACACCGCGATCGGGTGGCGTTTATTCGGGTTTGTACGGGCAAGTTTGAAAAGGACATGAACGTGACTCACGCTCGCAGCGGTAAAACGGTGCGTTTGTCAAGGCC
Source organism: Microcoleus sp. S13_B4 (assembly GCF_036700885.1). Lineage (NCBI taxonomy): Bacteria > Bacillati > Cyanobacteriota > Cyanophyceae > Oscillatoriales > Microcoleaceae > Microcoleus > Microcoleus sp. S13_B4. The sequence continues at coordinate 10,373 of NZ_JAUBPU010000054.1, read as the reverse complement.
TCAAAAGTTATTTGCTCAGGATCGGGAGTCGATCGAGGTTGCTTATCCGGGCGATGTGATCGGTTTGAACAATCCGGGGGTATTTGCGATCGGCGATACTATTTACACCGGCCAAAAACTGGAATATGAAGGCATACCCTGTTTTTCACCCGAACTTTTTGCTTTTTTGAGAAATCCCAATCCTTCTAAGTTTAAGCAGTTCCGCAAAGGCGTTTCGGAGTTGCAGGAAGAAGGCGCAGTGCAAATTATGTACTCGGTTGATGAGTCGAAACGCGAGCCAATTTTGGCGGCTGTGGGACAGTTGCAATTTGAAGTTGTGCAGTTCAGAATGCAGTCAGAATATAATGTGGAAACGACGATCGATATGTTGCCTTATAGTGTAGCTCGTTGGGTTGACGGCGGTTGGGATGCGCTGGAAAAAGTTGGGCGGCTGTTTAATACCGTGACGGTGAAAGATACTTGGGGAAGGCCGGTTTTGCTGTTTAGAAATGAGTGGAATTGCCGACAGGTGGAAGGGGAGCATCCTGTGTTGAAGTTAAATGCGATCGCCCCTGTGGTTTCGGGTTTGGCTGTTAGCGAGGAGTGAGATTACCGCAGGCAAAGGACACAACACTGTTGTGTCCATACAAATGATATTTATTCGGCTTAAATACGCCGGATATAAGAAGTTACAATCACGGCTCTAACAGTTTTTCTAAGATGGTGTAAATGTCTTTTTTGTCACCATCTTTACGTCTCCCTAGTCCCACGACAACAACTAGAACTCGATCTTGTTCGACTTGATAAACTATACGATAGCGCTGTCCAACAGCTCGGATGCTGCGAAATCCTGATAGGTTATCTACAAGGGCTTTGCCTTGCTTTTGTGGTTCAAATTTTAGTTGATCAATGCGATCGCGCAATTTTTCCTGTTCTCGTCGCTCTTTGACTGCCTCCAACATTTCCAGTGCCAGTGGCGTAAGCTGGATCTCATATTCGATCGCATTTTCTTCGTGATTCATAGTCCCAATTTTGCTTTGGCATTTTCCCAGGAAATTGTTTCTCCTTGGCGTGCTTGGCTGATGCTTGAACGCAATTTGGCAACGTATTCTGTATCGTTGAGAATATCTAAGGTTTCTAACAGTTCAGTCAAATGCGTGTAGCTCATTGCAGCCATAACGGGAACGCCATCTTGAGTGATGATGATAGGCTCATTGATAAGTTCTTGGGGTAGGTTTGGAAGCTGCTGCTGTGCTTGGGCAATGGTGAGTCGTTTGGACATGGTTGTACTAAAGCAACATTACTTTTAATTTAGCATTTCGGCCCAACTAACTGGTTTGCAGCCGCTGACGCTGGTAACGAGTAAATCCAAAATCTAAGATCCAAAATCTAAAATCTAAAATCGGTTGACGGCTGGCCCCCTATGCGGCTACGCTTTGAAGTGAGAGGTTGCTTGCTTGTAGAGGAGGCAGCCCGCGTCGCCCAAAAATCTAGTTGCACTGCCCAAAGCTGCTACCAACAGCAATGGACAGCTAACCGCCAAACTGGGTATAGCAGTCTGGAGGCTAACGGAGTATCTTAACATCCTCTGTAGCCGCCCTGCTATGTGTTGAAATGCGGGGCGGCTGGGTTTTTGGGTTTTTCTAGAAAACCCAAAACCAGGAGAACATATTATGTCACAGGAATTCGTGCCTGACGACAACAGATCCGATCGCCCAAATGACGACTCAGCAGCAGTATGCGAACAGGAAGTGGTGCTGTTAACGGTTGTCGGTTCGCCCAAAGGTGTCCGGGAAACCATACTCACTTTGTACCGGCTGAGATTTGCAGAAGTGGGCGATTGGAGTCCCGTACAGCGTGCAGCCAATCCGAAGCAGGTGATGAGCGTGCTAATCCGTCGGAAGCGATCGGCTGACGGTACATCCCCAAGACAATCTGGGCGGTAAGCTGCAAGGTTAAGTTTTTTTAGGGCTTACGCATGGGGTATATAATTTACGATGCGCCATGCTAGCCCTGTCAAGGGGGTGAAGAAGGCTTTCAAATGCCTGGAATTTCGTAGCAGGCGATCGTTCGATCTGATTCTTTTGACGCCTCGATCGACAATCAATCTTGTTTATTGCTGATCGCCAAGAGCTAGGATGAGGTAAATACCTCTATCGCATCAAGAAACGGGCTGGGTGCTGACGGAGCGCCCAGCCCTCAACTAAAAACCTTTATAAATCAACAAGTTAACAGTTTTGATATGTTTATTATTGTTCCAGTTCTTTGCGGGCTTTTGATATTTATAATTTTTTATAACTGCCATAGGTGCTGGCGGGTTGCCATCTTGGAATCGGCAATAGTATGGGGGGTTTTAGTCGCTGGAATTACGGAATTTTTGAGTTCAATAAGGTTCCTTAACTTTAGTGGAATATTTGCTTTTTGGTTGTGGCTGGATTTGATATTAGGATTTATTGTAGTTAGAAAAGTAAGACTAAAAAAAGAATATGTCAATTTTCAGAATATAAAAATACATCCTTTCTTGACTCTGCTTTTAACTGGTGTAGCTTTCATAACTTTGACAGTAGGTTTAATTGCTGTAGTAGCACCGTCAAACAACTGGGACTCTTTGGATTATCATCTGCCGCGCGTAGTTCACTGGATACAAAACCGCAGTGTTGAACACTATCCGACAAGCTACACGCCACAGTTATACAGTGCTCCTTGGTCGGGATTTGCTGTGATGCACTTGCACATTTTAAGCGGAGGCGATCGCTTCGCAAATCTTGTGCAATGGTTCAGTATGGTTGGTAGTCTAATTGGAGTATCGCTGATTGCTAAACAACTGGGAGGTGACTTACGGAGCCAAGTTTTTTCTGTGGTCTTGTGTGCAACTATTCCTGTGGGAATTCTCCACGCATCTAATGCTAAAGATACTTATGTAGTTGCTTTCTGGTTAGTTTGTTTTGTTTACTACGTTGTATCGACAATAAACGAAAAAATAACTTGGAATCATATATTGAAAATGAGTGCCAGTTTGGGACTTGCTATTTTTAGTAAAGGCACAGGATATATATATGGACTGCCATTTTTTCTCTGGTTTGTATTGATGGATTTTCAGCGCGATCGCAGACAAGTCTTTAAGCATATTTTTGCGATCGCTGCGGTCATTGCGCTGATTAACTCCGGTCATTATCTCCGGAATATAGAATTATTTGGCGCGCCGACTTCTACAGATCAAGAGAAATTGAGTTCTGAGGCCTATGGAATTCCTATTTTCATTTCAAATATTCTGAAAAATGCCAGCTTGCACATGGTTATACCATTGGATTTTATTAGTACCGATGGGCTGGAAAAAGCACTACATAAACTCCACGAAATACTCGGCGTGGACATTAACGATCCGCGCAATACATTTGGTCCAAATTTTAATTTGCAAGCCCTCGTTCCAACTTTTGAAGACACAGCGGGCAACCAAATTCACTTCGGGCTATTATTGCTTGCTGCGGTGGTGTGTCTAAGCAGTCGCAATTTGAGAAACAATAAATATCTGGTCAGCTATTTAACAACTATATTGTGCTCGTTTTTGTTATTTTGCTTGCTGATAAAATGGCAAATGTGGCACAGTCGTCTGCACTTACCTATTTTTGTGCTGAGTTCCCCATTTATTGGTATAATTTTATCAAAAAATTATCATAAAAACCTAGGAAATGTTATTATGATAATTCTTATACAGACATCATTAGTATATGTTTTATTAAACGAGTTTAGACCGATATTAGGAGAGCAAAATATATTCAACACTAACAGAATAGATCTATACTTGAGAACTGTTAGGAATGATAAAAATAATTATATAAATGCCGCTAAATTTGTGAGCCAAACGGAATGTAAAAATATTGGACTCTCTTTATCAAGTATGGAGTATCCTTGGTGGATTATTTTGAATGAATCTCACCAAGTGAGCCGCATTGAACACATTAATGTAAAGAATATATCAAGCGTCAAAGACAGATATTATCCTTACAATAATTTTATTCCTTGTGCTATTATTTCTGTGGGTTCTGCTCAAAGCGAGGAGATTTCTACCGCAGGGAATATCTATATGAGAGGGTGGCAATCAGGGGCTTCAGGGCAGAAAATTCAGGTATTTGTTAGGCGATAATAAGCTAATATCATTGCGGCTGTCTTAAGTGTTATGGAAAAACTTTATTTCTCCGTTAATCGTCTGAGAACAGGAACGCGCAAGAGATGAACAAGCTCAATTAAGAGCCGAAAGGTTGGTTGAGCAACAATTGCGATAGGCAGGAATTGAACCCGGTATTTAAGTAGAATAACTTAAAAAAATAGAACGCCGAGAGCACCGACTTGTTAAAGCAGTTGGGACTCTAATATATATATGACTTACGCATAAATACCAAAGAAACCGGGTTTTTCACTTTAGTTAAAGCGTCAAATGCAGTATTTCCCTAAAAAACCCGGTTTCTGCATCTAGGACAGATATATTTTCAGGTCTAGGTTATCTTAGAAAGGACGCGATCGCCGGCACTGTCATGGTATCTCCACCTAATCCAAATCAATCGGGTTCATCTGCAAAACAGTCTCTAGAGGCTGGGCTAGCAGCTTTGAAACAGCAGGATTACCCCACCGCGATCGCCCTTTTAGAATCCGTTACCCAAACCGCAGCTAATCAGCCGTCGGGAATCCGCGCGCAGATGGGGTTGGTGGCTGCGTACAAAGCAACCGGTAATGTGAAAAAGGCGATCGCCCTGTGCTCTTCCCTCGCCAAAAGTCCCAACTCTCAAGTCAAAACTTGGGCCGATCGCGCTTTAACAGAATTAACCCCCCCTCGCCCCCCAAAACCACCGGAAAATAAACCAAAATCCGCAGAAACTCCCCCCGAAACAGGCTTTGTCGCCTTTGATGCCGGAACCAAACCGCCGAAAAAATCGATTGGGAGCGATCGACCGACCGCAGATAAAAAAACAGGATTTTTACCTTTAGAGCCTGCTGTAGAGCCTGGAAACGCCAAATCGCAACCGATTTCCCCGCCACCTCCACCCCCCACAGGTCAGACTTCCGAACCGGAAAACTCGACAGAAACCGCACCCGATACAGAAATTAGCGGCGAAAATAGTTCCGGTTCCCCAACAGATATTCCCGGAGTCGCCAGCCCAGATACTTACCAACTCACTTGGCGCGAAGCAGGGCGCGCGAAAAGCCCGCGCCCGCTCAAACCTCTGAAGTTGCTGGAGTTTCGGCTGCAAGCCGTTGCAAGTGCGATCGCCCTATTTTTCCTAGCCCGGTTTATCCTGCAATTCTTGCTGACAAACACTAATTCTCTGTTGGTTCAGCTTTACATATTCACTAGACTGCCTATTTTCGCGCCGATTCAGCTTTTTTACCGCGATCCAACTCCGTTTATTCAGATGGTTTTTGGATTGCTTTTGGCCTCGTCTCCCTGGCTGATAGACGCGCTGCTGAAACTGTTTTGCGGCATCGAAACCCTGCGCGGGTCGGTTTTATCGAAGCACAGCAAAGAAGCTAGTCGGGTAATGCGAAGTTATTGTACCAAGCAAAATATGCCGGTGCCAGTGCTGAAACTCTTGCCGCTGAATGTTCCTGTAGCTTTCAGTTACGGCTGTTTGCCCCGTTTTGCTCGGATTGCTGTGAGTCGCGGGCTGTTGGAACAATTGACGGATGATGAAATTGCCACTATTTTCGCGCGGGAGTTGGGCCATATCTCTCACTGGGATTTTGCGCCGATGTCGCTGGCGCTGCTGGTGATTCAGATTCCTTACTTGATTTATTGGCAGGTGGCGCACTGGCAAGAGCGGTTGTGTGATTTAATGACGATCGAGTTTTTTCGATCGGCTGTCAAATTTGTGGCCGCTGCAATTTCTGCTACGAGTTACGGGATTTATAAGTTGTTGCGCTGGCCGATGTTGTGGCTGTCGCGCCGCAGAGTGTATTTTAGCGATCGCACTGCTGCAGAAATTACAGGTAATCCTAACGGTTTGACACGGGCCTTGTCTAAAATTGCGATCGGCATTGCTGATAATATCGAACAGCAAAAACAAACTAGCTTTTTCCTAGAAAGTTTCGATCTATTGTTACCCGTAGGTGTTGGACAGGCTGTAAGCCTTGGTTCTGCTGCATTACACGCGCCGCTGGAACAGATTTTGCTGTGGGATGTTAGCAATCGGGAGCGCAACTGGTTGACGGTTAACCGCGCGCATCCTTTGCTGGGAGAGCGTTTGAAGTTGTTGGCTCTTTATGCTCAATTCTGGCAACTGGAGACAGAGTTAGATTTGGCAAACGCGGGAGTGCCAGAACAACCCAGGAAAGGAAAATTGTCTCTGTTTAAGTCAATACTCGAATTTAAAGACTCAAAACTATTTTTACAGGGTGCGCCGTTTTTTGGTATTCCGATGAGTTTGGCGATAGTCGGGGTGCTTTGGCTGATTGGGGGGATTTTTTCGAGGACGAGTATTTGGCAGTTGGATTGGCTTTGGGGCGATCGATCTATTCTTTGGGGCTGTTTGCCGATCGGGTTTTCTATCGGTACTTTGATGCGGATCAATTATTTCTTCCCGGATATTATACCGCGAGAAACCACTTCGCCGAGTTTGCCGGAAATTTTGTCAAATCCCGAGAGTTTGCCGCTGGATGCTGAACCCGTGCGGCTGGAAGGGCAACTTTTGGGTCGATCGGGTATGAGTAATTGGCTGGGACAAGATTTGATTTTGCAAACGGCGACGGGTTTGGTGAGGTTGCACTATGTTTCGAGGTTTGGCTACATTGGCTCTTTGTGGCCATTTTTGTTCAAAGAGACTACTCGCCCTAGCGATTTGATCGGAACATCTGTTGTGGCGACTGGTTGGCTGCGCCGGGGTGCTACTGTGGCGATCGACCTTGAAAGTCTCCGCAGTCAAGGAGGGAGGGTGAGTGATAGCGGACATCCGATTTGGTCTGCGGTTTTGGCCTTTGCTGCTGCTTTTTGGGGCGCATACATCATTATCCAGGGCCCAAGGTGAGGAATAGTTGTCCGATTGTGGCGTGAATCGCCAACAACGCGCATCCTCGATCGGTTTTGAGTTAAACAGCGGATTGGCGATGTTCTCGGTGCTGGTGGCGCAGCCTACTATTCATTGGTGTCAACGTAACGTCAAACCTACTACCTGTCTGCTGTTTGACGATTATGGTGCGATCCCCCCTAGCCCCCTTAATAAGGGGGTGACAAGAAATATCCTCAAAGTCCCCCTTGTTAAGGGGGATTTAGGGGGATCTAGACTCAGGTAAAAACGAGATTTATCAAGGGTTTTAGCCTTAAGTTGACACTAATGCCTGCACTCTTCTTCCTTCTTGCCTCTTTTTTCGTAAAGAAAAGTTGCTTTTTTGCCAGCATTCTGTTACATTAGTTTACATAAATTGGATTGAACCAAACAGCGCGATAACTTCAGTTGGCTAAAATCCCTTAAGGCATTGCGTAAAAATTGTCAACATCCCAACACAGCAAGTACAGCCAGCCGCTTGTCGGCTGTTTTTTTTCGATCGCTATTTTTGCTGTGCGCGATGAATTCTCAAAAGTGATTCAGATGTAGTTTCCGTTAAATTCAGACTGAAATCTTCCTAAATAACTAGCTCTGTTACCCAGGCTGTGATACCTTTAAAGAATGCTCGGACTCTGCCGGGCCCGATTTAAGGGATAGCGGGTAAGTGAGTAGTTCTCAGCATTAGGAGCGAGGTAAGATTACTGGCTGAAAAAATGTTAGCCATTTTATCCATCACTGTATTAAACTGAATACTGGCATTCCGATCGCTTGCAATTGACACATCCTTGGACATAAATTTCTACACGGCGCTGGCTATAAACATTCTGAATCAAAACCGGAAGCAAGTAATACAGAATAGCCAATAGCCTAAACATTTGAGTGATGACTAAAAGTTTACACAACAACCTGAGATTTAAAAGCTCTCTGCATAGGCGGTTAAGTTCCGGCCTTATCAGAGTCAATCATCTTTTTGTTCTAAAAGGTGGGGGGAGCTGTCAAGGTTGGTGGGAGGAATGCGCCAATTCTCGGGTTATGTGGTGTTTGTCTGAAGTCAATATTCAGTTGACTTCAGGTAATTCTGTTCGAGCAAATTAATTAAAATCCAAGTCTGGAGGAATTTTTCATGTCTATTCGTCTTTATGTTGGCAACCTACCCAAAGAACTCGATCGCCTAGAATTGCAAGAAGTTTTTGCACCGGAGGGCGAATCTGTTACCACAAAGGTAATTACCGATCGCAAAACTGGAAAATGCAGAGGATTCGGTTTTGTGACGGTGCTAACCGACGAACAAGCCGACCAAGTTATTGAGAAATACAACGGCTTGATGTTCAAAGAAAACCCGCTGAAAATAGAGAAGGCATTGCCCCGCTCTAAGGGTAAATCTGAAAAGGGCGAAGACGATCAACAGCAGTCGCCGCAGTCACCGCAGTTGGTGTCGGCGTCGGCGTCGGTGCCCATGCCTGTGCCGGCGCCGCAGCAACAGCAGCGCTCGTCGGCTCCTCCTACCCAAGGTGGAGGCGGTTCCAGCAAAAGCAATCGCCGTCGGGGTGACAACAACAAGTCTCGCCGCAATCAGTCAGCAACAACGGTGTCGAGCGCTGATTCCGGCTCGGTGCAGCCAGATCCGCGCTGGGCGAGTGCTCTGGAAGAACTCAAGCAAAGATTGGTGGAAGCTCAGACTACTAATTAGTCGAAAATGGCGGCTAATTGCTGCTGCCTCTCGACTGTGGTTGACTGAATGTATCTGGAAGTGCGATCGAGAATGGGTCAAAAAACCCTGTTCTCGATCGCACTCTTTTATGGTAAAAAACCTCTAATATCTAGCAGTGCGGTAAAATAACCGCGATCGGGCAAGAAATGAAAACTCAAGTCCTGACTACCAACAAGTTTGATTTTGGTCGATCGACCCCACATTCCGCACCCCGACTGTCACATGGGGTGCGGGTGGGCTGCGGTTCGCGAGTCGTGTTCAGGGCGACCAAAAAGCTTAAGTACAAATGCTTAAACAATGTCAGTCGAAATACCAGCCCCATCAAATACCAGTAGTAATTTGCTGACTGCCGACCGTTCTCTTTCCGGCGTGCGATCGAAAGTCCAACGCTCGGGGAAAAAGTAGAATATAACTGGCGCAGCACTCGCCAGTACAAAAGACATACTCTCCCCCCAATGGGCCGTCTCAATTCGATGAAAAAAAATCCTGAAATAACAGTCCAAAACCTAGACCACCTGGGTTTAGTTGCTGGGATAATAGATCGGATACAAATAGTAGAAAAAATCAATCAGCTAGTAGGTTGTCAACCAGGCGAAATAGTAAGTCCCGGTCACGCTGTCAAAGCCATGATTCTCAACGGATTAGGTTTAGTATCCGCACCGTTATATTTATTCTCAAAATTTTTTGAAGGCAAACCAACCGAACACTTAATCGGTAAAGGTATTCAACCAGAACACTTAAATGACGACCGTTTAGGTAGAGTATTAGACAAGCTGTATGTCACCGGATTGAGTCAAACTTTTACAGCAATTGCGCTCGAAGCAGCAATTAAATTTGATGTATGCTTAAATACAGTACATCTCGATTCAAGTTCATTCCACCTGCATGGAGAATACAAACATTATGCCGATCGCGACGCAGGCTCATTATTTGCTCTGCCAATAAATTCGAGCATTAACCAGGTTTCAAGCATGAATCATCAGGAAGCACCATTACCAATACATATTACTTACGGATACTCTCGCGACCACCGACCCGACTTAAAGCAATTCATTATAGATTTAATTTGTAGTGGAGATGGAGACGTACCATTATTTTTCAAAGCAGCCGATGGTAATCAAACAGATTCAGCAGTATTCGGACAAATTTTATCCTCATTCAAACAGCAACTGAACCTCGACTCACTATTTGTCGCAGATAGCGCTTTATATACAGCCAAAAACTTAGAAATTATCAAAAACTTAAAATGGTTGAGCCGAGTACCATTAGGAATAAAACAAGCCAAAAACCTGATAAGTCAGCTAACTGAAGCAGAATTTGTGGAGAGTAAAATACCAGGATATCGATGGTCGCAACAATACAGCGATTACGCGGGAATTCCACAAAGATGGTTAGTAGTAGAAAGCTCTGTGCGCCGTCAAGCGGATTTGCGTCGAATTGAGAAAGAAATACAAAAATTAGAGCAAGAAGCTCGACAAAAGCTCAGGCAATTATCATTGCAAAAATTTGCGTGTGAACCGGATGCGATCGAGGCAGCAATACAACTCTCTAGTAAATTTAAGTACCACAAACTAACTCACATTCATGCCACCAGCTTCACCAGTGTGAAAAAAACAGACAAGCCAGGGTATAAACTGCAAGCTAACATC
>NZ_JAUBPU010000113.1:0-5212 GCF_036700885.1 Microcoleus sp. S13_B4 | reverse complement strand
ATCTCTGGCTGGGATTGTGAGGGCGACTGGGGTTTCGGAACGGTGGTTGCAATACTATGTTAATAAAAAATTAGGATCTGTAAAAAGAGAAGTAGAAGTGAAGTCAAAAAAGAAAGGGAAGCTAACAATTCAATGTGATGAAATGTGGTCATTTGTGGGCCATAAGGATAACAAGCAGTGGAGTTGGCTGGCAATTGATGCCTCAACCAAAAAAATTGTAGGAGTATATATTGGCAAAAGAGAGCAAGGTGGCGCTCAAGGATTATGGGATTCTTGTGCGACCAGTTCCAGAGTCAATGTGCCGTAAGTTATACAGACTTCTGGAGCGCCTATGGAACAGTTTTTCCTCAAAAAAGATACAAGGCAGTAGGAAAGGAGACTGCTCTGACAAACTATATAGAAAGATTTAATAATACGATGAGACAAAGAATATCTAGATTGGTGAAAAAAACTCTTTCATTCTCCAAAAAACTCTCCAATCATATTAAGATATTTGGTATTTTATCCATGAGTATAACGCCAGTTTATCTATCAATTAAAACCCTTGATTTTCCTTGCTATGCCGGACTACCTGATATAGAACGTTTCTATGACTTGACACTGGGTATGTTGCCCTTTTTGAGACTAATACCCCCATTTGCGATCATCCCGATCGCATTTAACTTCTTCAGCATAGCCGTAGTCTCAGTCAGCGCGGTTTTTGTTACCAGGTCAATACGTGCCACCAACACTACCCCCCGGCAACAGGATGCAAGCAACAGACTATCTACCATCCCTAAAACAGGAGGTGCATTCACCAGAACTAAATCATAGGCCTGCTCAAACCCTGTCATTAATCTTTGCATTTGAGGAGAACTTAACAGATTCACTGAATCATGGGGTATTGACCCGGAAGTCAAAATATCAATATATAGGTCTGATCCTGGAATATGACTGCGTATGGGCATCGTAGCGTTACTTTCCAGCAGAGTTGAAAGCCCATACTCATTAGGGAGATTGAGCTGTTTATGCAGCATCGGCTGATGGAAATCAGCATCAATTAGCAGTACCCGTTGATGTAGACGCGCAGCACTAATGGCTAAACCTAATGCGATCGTTGATGTTCCCTCACCATCCAATGCTGAAGTAATGATTAAAGGACTGAAGCTCGAACCAAAATTTTGAAGTTGAATGTTCTTATAAATTAAGTCAAAGGATTTCCAAGCTGGTGGACTATGAATTACTTCAATCGTGCAAGGCTCGGCACCTTCAGGCTTGCCGAAAGGTAGCTTGATGATTGGTTCGGTTGCCGAACTAGGAGAAACTTGACGCTTCTTGCCGAACGGTAGCTGAATGATTAGTTTGTTCTTCTTGGCTAGAGGTAGCTGTGGAGTCATTCCTAGTAGAGGCAGAGGAACCACTTTTGTTAACTGATCCGAGCTATGAATAGAATCATCCAACATATCGCGAGCAAAAGCTACAGCAACACCCAAGAACAACCCAACTACGACACCCAGCATAATGTTCTGTTGTTTTTTGGAAATACTCTTTTTACCAGGCTGCGGTATTTCGACAACTTGCCAATCAAATCCACCTCTGGCAATTTCCAGACTTAAGTCCTGTCGTGCTTTCTCTAACTGTTGAAATGTTTCACGCTTAAGTAGTATCTCTGTTTGTAAACGAGTATACTTAGCCAATAGATTAGGAAATCGATCGAGTTCTACACGGAGTTGATCCTCTTTTCTGGCAAGTGCTTCGTCCCGCGCAATTAAGCCTTTTAAATTAGTCTGAATATCGATAAGCTTAGTAGCGATAGTTAAGTCAGTTGGACCTAGTTGCCTTGCTTGCAAAAGGCTTTCTTTCGTACCCGATATCTGACCAGACACTTCTGGTGTAGCACGTTGCCCTTCTGCTTCCAAGAGACTTAGTTGTTTGTTTCGCTCGGAGAGCAGCTTTTGCATAACCGGGTTTCTGTCAGTGAAACGTATTCGTTGCTGGGCGATGGCTAAATCTGTTTTTTGGATTTCATTGAGTAAGGCTTGATAACGAGAAGACTGACTCAGCCTTGCTGAAAAGAGCGCTTCCTGCGGAGAACTAGCAAGTTGCCGTTGCGAAGATTCGTATTGAGCTTGAAGCTCTTTTCTGCTCGCCTGGTTTGCCCGTCGCTCCTGCTGAATGGCGTTAATTGCATCAGTCAGAGCTTTTGCTTGTCCTTCCGGCTCAATCAGATTTTGATTTTTGCGAAACTGTTCTAAATTCCCCTCAACTTGAGCAACTTTCGCACGAACATTTGGTAATTGTTCATCAATGAAGGCAAGACCTTTAGTTAAACGTAGTCTTTGTTGTTCTCGGTTGTAATCTAGATAAACCCGTTGCATTATTTGTAGCACTTTCTGGGTTTCAGTCGGATTATTAGCCGTGTAAGTTACTTCAAAAATTTTAGTCTGGGCTTTTGCCTTCTCATCCGCCACTTGAGTGACGACTAAGGATTTTTTAATCTGCTCTACATCGATCCCTGGGTATTGAGGACGAAGCAATTTCACGGCTTTTTGGAGGAGCTCAGAACCTTGCATGAGACTAAGCTGAGTAGCATTGTCTATCTCAACATTAGAATCAGCAAATTGATTATCTGTTTTACTGTTTTTTTTGCCTTGATAATTAGATTCTACCAGGAGCTGCATGGAGCTTGTATAGGTAGGCTTTTCCTTCAATGCTATTGCAGTGGCACCAGCCAAGGCAACACACAAAACACTTAGCAACCAAAAGCGTCTACGGATTAAAACTCCAAATAGTTCTCCATAGCCCGCTTCTGTTTCATCAATTGAGTTGATATTATTTTCAGTCACTTCTATGCCTCGATCATAAATCTATTAAACCAAATATATTTATGGCTGATGATAGCCGCAAACTTCCCGAATCACCTTGTCTACTTTTTTAAAGAAAGCATCTTCGGAAAAGTTACCGATCGCATGATCTCGAATTTTCTCATAATCCCAGGCAATTTTCCTGGACTTAATTAGTGCTTCTTGAAGAGATTGAGGTGCTTGTTCATTGAAAAAAAGCCCAGTCTCACCTGGAATCTGAGTATCCAATACACCACCTTTACCATAGGCAATGACGGGTGTTCCACTAGCATTGGCTTCCACTGGAACTAAGCCATAATCTTCCAATGCTGCAACAATCATACCACGAGCTTTAGACATCAACCGACTACGTTTTTCATCCTTGACATGACCTAGAAATTTAATATTTTTTAAAGCTCTAGACTCAAGACGCTCTCGCTCTGGGCCATCGCCGGTGATCAATAGTGGCCATCCCAGCCAATTGAATGCTTCAATAATTATATCGATGCGTTTGTAACCAAGAAGACGAGCTGAGGTTAAGTAAAAGTCCTCCTTATCTTTGGAAAAAATAAATTTTTTGATGTCAATGGGATAGTTAATCACAACTGATTGCTTTCCATAAAATTGCTGGATACGACTGGCAACTGTGCTGGAATTAGCAATGTAAAAGTCTGGCTCCTGAGCCGAATCTAAATCGGCTTTTCTCATCTGCTTAAAAATTGGTCCGAGCATACCAGCCATATTTCGATAGGTAGCATAGTCTCGAAGATATGTGTTGGTATCCCACAAAAAACGGGTGACATTATGACAAAAACAAATATGTTTTGCTCCTGGTTTTTTTCGCACAGCTTTAGCAAAGCTGGTGGTACTGCTGATAATTAGATCATAATCTTGTAGATCCAAGGCTCGAAAGGCTGAAAAATAAAATGGAGCCATTAGCCTAAAATTCTTACTTGCGCCTGGAACCTTCTGAAGTACCGTGGTCCGAACTTCGCGATCCCCTAAATTAATGGTTTTTTCGGGGTCGTACAGAGACGTAAAAATGTCAGCATTAGGGTAGTGTTTACACAACAATTCAAATACCCGCTCTGCCCCACCGGGTTGTGTCAAGTAATCATGGACTAATGCAACTTTCATAATACTCTCTCTATGTTATATCATCCGACACGGACAAGGCCATTGTACAAATATTTCTTCTTTCACCGTTCCTAGAGCACGTCATCAATTCAACCAGATAACGGAAGCACCAAGGTAAATCGCACCGAGAAAGTTGGTTACAGGTTAGACGAACGTATGGTAATCGCCCGATACTGCTTCAGTTGGGATCATCAGTTTTCAATTCCGTTGGCGAGCCTTGTAGAAGTCCAGATCGTGAGTACGAGGGTTACATCGCTTGGGCTTAGGCGGAATTACTGGTGTCTTGCCTTGTACATGAAGCCGATTACTTACCTATACGGTCAGTATGATACCCCCTACTGGCAACCACTGTGTCGGCAATCACCTACGCAGAAGTTTTTCAGACCCATCTAACCCACATTCCGCACCCCCCAAATGGCACAGGTAGTCCTAAACAAGTAATGATAAATTGTAGTGATGGATAAAATACCAAATCGCACCGATGTGATTATTTAACGACTTGGAAAAAGATAAGGTCTTTCGTACCAAACGAGACACCCGTTGTCGGAGAGTGTTATTGAAGCGCTCGATATAACTGGTTTTACCCGTCTCTTGGACGACCGCCTGATGTCGCTTGCTGGGTAACACCTTCGAGTAAGCCGCCCAGAAATCCGTGTAGGCGACGGCACATTGTCGATAAACCGGCGGTAAGGATTTCCATAATTCACTCGCGACTGCAGAGTCTCTTGCCTCAATGTAAACCCCCACAATTTCACGGGTCTTGGCGTCTAAGGCTAACCAGATCCACTGTTTATTGCCTTTATTGTCTACAAATGACCATAATTCATCACATTGAATCGTTAGCTTTCCTTTTTTTTTTGATGACACCTGTACGGTTCGGGGTAAAGAGGGCGTATTTCCGGTTAACATAATCTTGGAGCCATTGCTCCGAAACCTTGAGGGGACGGGCGATGCCGGCAAGATAGAGGCGTTCTATAGCAATCCTAAATCATTATCAAGACTATGATACAATTATAGCCTTTCTCAGAAAGATGAGGTATCATGTTACTGACACTCACTTGTGAGGGTTAAACAGAGAAGATAAGATAACATGAACTATAATTACATGGTTCATTACAGCCACGCGAAAGCGATAAGTAGTTAAGCAAAATTAATTACATAATTATCTCCAAATTATTTAAGAATTTTTTCTACAGATGAAACAAGAGATTGCCAGCTAGAGTAGGCATCTATTTCGAGCCATTGATATTTGA